>NZ_JBQCVA010000017.1:0-45182 GCF_051962715.1 Neisseria sp. P0008.S010 | reverse complement strand
AATTAGGGGCGAAAACGGCCGAAAACCTGTGTTTGGGTTTCGGCTGTCGGGGGAAGGGCTTTTTGCAAAGGTCTCGGGCAGGAATATGAGTGCTACTCCGCCAGCATCCGCGACAAGGGCGTGCGCCGCAAAGTGATGCCGCTGCCGTCGGCCAAGTGGGACTTAATCCCGCTGCTCTCCACCCCGGAGGCACACGAGCAGCTGCAGCGGGTATGGACGGCCACCGAAGGGCAGGGCTACGACCTAATGGGCGCATTGGGTATCGCTTTCGGGCTGCAGCACAACCGCCGCCGCTGGTTTTGCTCCGAGTGGTGCGCCACTGCGTTGAGGTTACCTGAAAGCTGGCGCTGGTCGCCCAACGACCTCGCCGCCATCGTGTCCGTCCTAAAAAGAGAGGCATGAAAAAAACCGCCACATGGGCGGGGAACACGAAAGATGAGACGGCGACGCGGCAGGTGCGGTAACACCCGCCGCGAGCTGCCCGCCTATTTCGACCTCGTGGCCGAACTGCATCTGCCCGGATGGGAGCGTTTTGCAGGCAGTCAAACCCTGACAGTGATCAGCAACATTAACCGCAATTCGAGCTACGACGACCACTTAATTTATAAGTTCTAACAGTAAGCGGCATACTACTTTTAAAGGCATAAGATAATCCCCGTTTAATAGACCATTAAACGGGGATAAATTTATGCAAAAGCTGATACAATTTCCTATGCTGCGGCGGTGCAAAAGCTGCCACCAATTCGGGCAAAAGCTGCCGCCGCCTTACATATTTATTGAACTTTAATTTCTACATCAACACCGGCGGGCAAGTCCAGTTTCATCAGTGCGTCGGTAGTTTTATCAGTCCAGTCCACGATGTCCATCAGGCGCAAGTGGGTGCGGATTTCCAATTGTTCACGAGAAGTTTTGTTCACGTGTGGAGAACGCAAAATGTTGAAACGCTCGATTTTAGTCGGCAACGGAATTGGACCTTTTACAACGGCACCGGTACGTTTCGCAGTTTCAACGATTTCTTGAGCAGAACGGTCAATCAGGCTGTAATCATAAGCTTTCAGGCGGATACGGATTTTTTGGTTTGCCATTTATCGATATCCTTCAATTAAGCGATAACAGAAGAAACCACACCCGCACCTACGGTACGACCACCTTCGCGAATCGCAAAGCGCAGACCTTCTTCCATAGCGATCGGTGCAATCAGTTCTACAGTGATGGCTACATTCTCACCAGGCATAACCATTTCTACACCTTCTTCCAAAGTAACCGCACCAGTTACGTCGGTAGTACGGAAGTAGAATTGTGGGCGGTAGTTAGCGAAGAACGGAGTATGACGGCCACCCTCTTCTTTGCTCAACACGTACACTTCTGCTTTGAATTTGGTGTGCGGAGTGATGGTACCCGGTTTAGCCAATACTTGACCGCGTTCCACTTCTTCACGTTTGGTACCGCGCAGCAATACGCCTACGTTGTCACCTGCCTGACCTTCGTCCAGCAGTTTACGGAACATCTCAACACCGGTACAAGTGGTTTTTTGGGTTTCTTTCAGACCTACGATTTCGATCTCGTCACCAACGTGGATGACACCGCGCTCTACACGACCGGTTACTACTGTACCACGACCGGAGATAGAGAATACGTCTTCGATAGGCAACAAGAACGGCTTGTCCACGGCACGCTCAGGAGTCGGGATGTAGCTGTCCAATGCGGCAGCCAGTTCGAAGATTTTTTCTTCGTAAGCTGCGTCGCCTTCCAAGGCTTTCAGTGCAGAACCTTGTACGATCGGGCAGTCGTCGCCAGGGAAATCGTAGCTTGACAGCAAGTCACGGATTTCCATTTCAACCAGTTCCAACAGCTCGGCATCGTCAACCATGTCGCATTTGTTCATGAACACGATGATGTAAGGTACGCCTACTTGACGAGCCAACAGGATGTGTTCGCGGGTTTGCGGCATAGGACCGTCGGCAGCGGAACATACCAGGATTGCGCCGTCCATTTGTGCAGCACCGGTAATCATGTTTTTAACGTAGTCGGCATGACCCGGGCAGTCTACGTGTGCGTAGTGGCGGGTTTCGGTTTCGTATTCTACGTGTGAGGTATTGATGGTAATACCGCGGGCTTTTTCTTCGGGAGCGTTGTCGATTTGGTCGTAAGCTTTTGCAGCACCGCCGAATTTTTTAGCCAAAATAGTAGTCAAAGCAGCAGTCAGGGTGGTTTTACCATGGTCAACGTGACCGATGGTGCCAACGTTTACATGCGGTTTGCTACGTTCAAATTTTTCCTTAGCCATGAGCTAATTCCTTTACATTAAAGATCGATTAAAGAACAGAGGTCGTCTGAAAAATCATTTCAGCCTTTCAGACGACCTATTTGCCTGATTAGCCTTTACGGGCTTCAGTTACAGCAGCAGCTACGTGGGCAGGAGCTTCAGAATATTTCTTGAACTCCATAGAGTAAGTAGCGCGGCCTTGGGTTGCAGAACGCAGGTCGGTAGAATAACCAAACATTTCTGCCAGAGGTACTTCGGCACGGACTTTTTTACCTCCGATACCGTCATCATCCATACCTAATACGACGCCGCGACGACGGTTCAAGTCGCCCATTACGTCACCCATGTATTCTTCAGGGGTTTCCACTTCAACTGCCATGATTGGCTCAAGCAAAGCAGGATTGGCTTTACGCATACCTTCTTTGAAGGCTTGGGAAGCAGCCAATTCGAAGGCCAGTTGAGAGGAGTCGACGTCGTGTGAAGAACCGAAGATCAAACGTACGCGTACATCAACTACTGGGTAGCCTGCAACGATACCGTTAGGCAGGGTATCACGGATACCTTTATCGACAGACGGAATGAATTCGCGAGGAATCACACCACCTTTAATTTCGTCGATAAATTCGTAGCCTGCACCACCCGGTTCCATAGGTTCCATTTTGATCACAACGTGACCGTATTGACCTTTACCACCAGATTGTTTGGCGTGTTTGTATTCGGCTTCGACTTCTTTGCGGATGGTTTCGCGGTAAGCCACTTGAGGTGCACCGATATTTGCTTCCACGCCGAATTCGCGTTTCATACGGTCAACAATAATTTCCAAGTGCAGCTCACCCATACCGGAAATAATGGTTTGACCGGATTCTTCGTCCGTACGAACACGGAAAGAAGGGTCTTCTTTAGCCAGACGGTTCAGGGCGATACCCATTTTCTCTTGGTCGGCTTTGGTTTTCGGCTCAACGGCAATATGGATTACCGGCTCAGGGAATTCCATGCGTTCCAAGATAATCGGTGCATTTTCTGCACACAAGGTTTCACCAGTAGTAACGTCTTTCAGACCGATAGCGGCTGCGATATCGCCAGCACGTACTTCTTCAATTTCAGTACGGTCCGCAGCAGTCATTTGTACCAAACGGCCGATACGTTCACGAGTACCTTTTACAGAGTTCAATACGGTATCACCGGATTTCACTACACCAGAGTAAACGCGGATGAAAGTCAGCTGACCAACATATTTGTCGTTCAACATTTTGAACGCCAATGCAGAGAATTTCTCTTCATCGCTGGCTTGACGGCTGTCGGCTTCTTCAGTGTTAGGGTTAACACCTTGAACCGGAGGAATATCGGTAGGAGCTGGCAGCAACTCTACAACTGCGTCCAACATACGTTGAACACCTTTGTTTTTAAATGCAGAACCACACAACATAGGTTGGATTTCGCCTGCCAGAGTACGTTGGCGCAAACCGCCTACGATTTCTTCCTCAGTCAGCTCGTCGCCGCCCAAGTATTTATCCATCAATTCTTCGCTAGCTTCTGCTGCGGCTTCAATCATGTTTTGACGCCATTCTTCAGCAGTTTCAATCAACTCAGCAGGAATATCGCCATAGGTAAAGGTTGTACCTTTGTCAGCTTCGTTCCAGATGATAGATTTCATTTTCAGCAGGTCAACAACGCCACTGAAGCTGTCTTCTGCACCAACCGGGATTACGATAGGTACAGGGTTTGCGCGCAAACGGGTTTTCATTTGCTCGACAACGCGGAAGAAGTTGGCACCTTGACGGTCCATTTTATTTACAAACGCCAAGCGTGGTACTTGGTATTTGTTGGCTTGACGCCATACGGTTTCAGATTGTGGCTGAACACCGCCCACCGCACAGTAAACCATTACCGCACCATCCAATACACGCATAGAACGCTCTACCTCTACGGTAAAGTCAACGTGTCCCGGGGTGTCGATGATGTTAAAACGGTGTTCGGGAAATTGTTTCGCCATACCGGACCAGTAGGAAGTTACGGCAGCAGAGGTAATGGTAATACCACGCTCTTGCTCTTGTTCCATGTAGTCGGTAGTAGCCGCGCCATCATGTACCTCGCCCAATTTGTGGGTCAAACCGGTATAGAACAAAATACGTTCTGTAGTAGTGGTTTTACCCGCGTCGATATGAGCGGAAATACCGATGTTGCGGTACAGGCTGATCGGGGTCTTACGAGCCATTTTATTAGCCTTTCAAAATTAGAAACGGAAGTGAGAGAATGCTTTGTTGGCTTCAGCCATGCGGTGTACTTCTTCACGTTTTTTCAACGCACCACCGCGACCTTCGGACGCATCAATCAATTCACCTGCCAAACGCAGGTCCATGGATTTCTCACCACGTTTGCGGGCCGCATCGCGAACCCAGCGCATTGCAAGAGCCAGACGGCGTGAAGGACGAACCTCAACAGGAACTTGGTAGTTTGCACCACCTACACGGCGGCTTTTCACTTCCACGATAGGTTTGGCGTTTGCAATGGCTTCGTTGAATACTTCGATTGCTGCTTTGCCGGTTTTTTTCTCGATTTGCTCCAACGCACCGTAAACGATACGTTCGGCAACAGATTTTTTACCGTCAATCATCAATACGTTCATGAATTTAGTCAGCTCGACGCTGCCGAATTTAGGATCAGGCAGCACATCGCGCTTGGGGACTTCTCTACGTCTTGGCATTTTAATTTCCTTTAATCTATTCAGTCGGGTCAATTCCCATGAATACCCAAAAGAGCATTCACTTACTCGGCCGTTGTTCAACTTAGGCGGCCGACGTGCCTATTTAAGTCCCTGTAATTATTTAGGACGCTTAGCACCGTATTTAGAACGGGCTTGTTTACGGTCTTTAACACCTGCAGTATCCAAGGAACCGCGTACAGTGTGGTAACGTACACCCGGCAAGTCTTTTACACGACCGCCGCGAATCAGCACGACGCTGTGCTCTTGCAGATTGTGGCCTTCACCGCCGATGTATGAAATCACTTCAAAACCGTTGGTCAGGCGAACTTTACATACTTTACGCAATGCAGAGTTAGGTTTTTTAGGAGTAGTCGTGTATACACGGGTGCACACGCCGCGTTTTTGCGGGCAGGCTTCCAGTGCAGGCACTTTGTTTACGTACACAGGCTTTTGACGGCCTTTGCGTACCAATTGGTTGATAGTTGGCATATTTTCTCGTCCTGTTGAGTTAAATACTTGCCGACACCATGTCGGCAAGAGTGGAATTATATTATCCTGGGCAATCTTCAGTCAAGAAATCAACACTTAAACCGCATCTTTGGGTAGGATATTGACTAAATTTGATAACACAAAGGCCGTCTGAATTTCAGACGGCCTTACAATAACTTTTTAATCAATAAAAAATCTTAAGATACTTCGTCAATGCTTCCTCTTTGACGGCGCAATACTGCAGGAATTTCCAAATCATCCAACACTCTCTGATCAGAAAAGTCGGGAGCCGCCAAATTCATATTTCTAACATCTCGACCAGACGTAATCACACCAGCGATATTAGAAAAATCACCCTCTTCCGACATTTTCGCACTTACTGTGCCATACCCATCTCCGGACACATGACCACGAACACGACCTGATTGAATTTCTCTACCACTATACGATGTCGTTGCAGATGCGGCATAGTGATTATTCTCCTTCAACCCTGTTGCAATAATGGTTATGCGGATCGCATCCTCAGGCATATTTTCATCTTCTGCCGTACCATATTTCCGCTCAGAGTCAGGATGCGCATAATCATCTATGACGCGCATAATCTCGCGATACTCAGACATCTTCAAGCAACCCGGAGCAGTAGTAATATTGACCAAAACGCCGCGTGCGCCGTCCAAACTTACATTATCAAGCAGCGGACTGGAAATAGCTTCTTCGGTAGCCAAACGTGCACGATCCACCCCTTGCGATGAGCCTGAACCCATCATAGCCATACCGGTAATACTCATAACGTTTTTAACGTCGGCAAAATCCAAGTTGATAAAGCCAGGGCGAGTTACCACTTCAGAAATACCTGCCACAGCAGCATGCAATACATTATCAGCCGCGCGAAACGCCTCACGTACCGTAACATCCTCACCCAAAGCCGTCATAAGTCTATCATTGGGAATCACAATTAAAGAATCCACCTGACTCTTCAAATGTTCAATTCCTTGCTGAGCGATATGGATGCGCTTACCTTCATGCTCAAAAGGACGTGTAACGACTGCCACAGTCAAAATACCCATCTCTTTGGCAATTTCAGCAACAACCGGAGCAGCACCTGTACCAGTACCGCCACCCATACCTGTTGTAATAAACAGCATATTGGCACCGCGAACCGCTTCGGTAATGGCCTCCCTTTCCTCCAAGGCAGCTTCCCGCCCAACTTCCGGATTGGCTCCCGCTCCTAACCCTTTGGTCAGATTGGTACCCAACTGTATGCGTTTGGGCGCATCACTCTTACCCAAAGCCTGGGCATCAGTATTCGCACTGATAAACTCTACCCCTTGGATAGTGTTTTTAATCATATTGTTGATGGCATTACATCCACCACCGCCAATACCGATCACTTTAATTACTGCAGGGCTTGCAGCTGAATCTACTACGTCGTAAACCAAATCCATTAAAACTACTCCTTCGTGCCCTGCATGGGACAATACAACTTTGACAAAATGCAGCGAATTATATAAGAAGCTACCGAATCTTAGCAAAAACCTTCAATAACTTTTACTCATATCCATATGGGCACTTAAAAACTATTCACCAACCAGTCTTTCAGTTTCCCCCAAAACCCGTCTTTATGTTCATGATATACAGCTCCCGTTTCAGCAATTTGATTGCCTTCAGTATCACCACGGGCAGCATATAGCAGACCTATTACTGTGGCATTTCGAGGATTGCGGACTCTTTCCGATACACCAGGCATTTCCGGCGGAACGCCGATTCTGGCAGGCAGGCCGAAAATATCTTCGGCCAAATCAACGATACCGTTCAACATAGACGCACCGCCCGTCAATACGATTCCTGATGTCAGCATATCTTCGAAGAAACCGCTTCTATGTAATTCATTACGGGTTAATTCCAAAATTTCTTCCACTCGCGGACCGATTACGCTGGCCAGCACTTTGCGTGAAATCTGTCTCGGTTGACGCTCCCCTACGCTTGGCACTTCAACCATCTCGTCCATATCTTCATCCGGCAAATCAGGATGAGCCGCACCGTGATGGATTTTAATATATTCGGCCGCTGCATAAGGCGTACGCAAAGCCTGAGCCAAGTCGCTGGTAATCAAATCGCCGGCAACGGGTATCACTGCGGTATGACGGATGGCACCATTGGTATAAACCGCGATATCGGTCGTACCTCCACCGATGTCAATAACACAGACACCCAAATCTTTTTCATCATCGGTTAATACAGCCTGCCCGCTAGCCAAAGGCTGCAACATAATTTGATCCATCTGCAAACCGCAGCGGGTAATACATTTTTGAATATTCTGCAATGCGGTAACCGCGCCGGTAATAATGTGGACACGGGTATCCAACCGCACACCGCTCATCCCGATCGGTTCGCGCACACCGGGCTGGTTATCGATAATATATTCCTGAACCACAGTGTGCAGAATGCTGTGATCCGGCGGAATATTGACTGCTTTCGCCGTTTCGATGGCGCGGTCGATATCGGCCTGACTGACTTCGCCGTCTTTAATTTTAACCACACCCTGGGAATTAAGGCTTCGGATATGGTTGCCCGCAATTCCCGTAGTCACACTGCCAACCTTGCAATCAGCCATCAATTCGGCCTCGCTGACCGCGTGTTTGATGGCCTGTGCGGTTGCATCGATATTCGTTACCATCCCCGCCTTCAAACCGCGTGAAGGTGCCTGCCCAATACCGACGATATGGATTTCATTGTCTTCCTGCACTTCGCCGATTAGGGCGATCACTTTGGAGGTGCCGATATCCAAGGCACTGATGTAGTGTTTACCTTTAACCATAATCTTCCAGTCTTTTTAAATTTTTCAATTGTTTTCAGACGGCCTCTCCAAGCCGCCCCGATTATCTGTTTGTTGTTCTTTCAAGCGGACGGCAAAACCGTCCTTATAGCGCATATCGACATAATGAAGACCATCTGCCTGAGGTTTAAGCAATGCTGGCCAAACGCGGACAAAACGCTTCAGCCGTTCGACAACCTTGTCGCGCCCCAATTTTACCGTGATGCCGTTGGATAACACGATTTCCCATGCCGAACGGGGCGTGTAGGCCAAAGTGGCGACGGACAGCTTTTCTTTTGCTAGCTCACGTTTGAACATGGAGAAACGCTCCACCATAACCTTTCCCGCACCATCCTGCCCTTTGAATTGCGGCAAAACCACTTCCTCATCCAGCCGGCCCGCAAAAACATTGCCCTCGCTGTCTACCAAACCACCATCCTCCCAATACGCGACAGGTACGCGCTCACTCAATCGGATCTCCACCGTATCAGGCAGACGGCGGCGGACTTCGGCTTTGGCTATCCACGGCATTGCGGCAAACGCAGCCTGAGCACCGTTCAAATCGGCTTTAAAGACATTACCCCGTATATAGCGCGCGGCAATGTTCTGCAATTCTTCCCCATCGGTATATTGCAAATCTCCGTTGATATTAACCTGCTTGACGGGGAAATATGACGAATGATACAGCCATACGCCTGCCGAACCAAGCAGCATGACGAACACCACCACATAAAGCCACCTGCAGGCACGGCGCATGGCTTGGGCATTATTCCACATAAGCCGTTTTCAGAATCTCGACGCACAACTGTGCGAAATCCAAACCCTGCTGCGCTGCAGCTTTGGGCACTAGGCTGTGGGAGGTCATGCCCGGCAGCGTATTGGCTTCCAATAAATACAAACGGCCCGACTCGTCTTTCAGAAAATCAATCCGCCCCCAACCCCTGCCGCCGATGGCGTGAAATGCACGGACGGTCAAATCGCGCATCAGGCGTTCGTCTTCCTCGCCCAAATCAGACGGGCAGAGATAAACCGTATCATCGCGGTCGTACTTGGCCTCTTTGTCGTAAAACTCCGTGGCAGGAATAATCCGCACGCTGGGTAGGGCGCGGCCGTTCAATATGCCGCAGGTGTATTCGCCGCCGCCGATAAAGGCTTCGGCAATAATCTCACCGCGAAACTGCTTCAGTTCGTGATATACCTCTTTCAGACGGCCTGCTTCTTTTACTTTCACCACGCCGACACTGCTGCCCTCATTTGCAGGCTTGACGAACATCGGCAATCCGAGCTGCCGTTCTACTGCGTCGAAATCACTGTCGTCGCGCAACACGGCATAATCCGGCACAGGCAAACCCAAACCTTTCCACAGCAGCTTGCTGCGGTATTTGTCCATACCGATGGAAGAAGCCAGCACGCCGCAACCGGTGTAGCGGATACCGAGTGCCTCCAATGCACCCTGCACCGTGCCGTCTTCGCCAAACACGCCATGCAGAATATTAAACGCACAATCAAAACCCTGTGTTTTCAATTCACCCAACGGCGTTTCTTTCGGGTCGAACGCATGGGCATCCACACCTTTGCTGCGCAATGCCTCCAATACTGCCTGCCCGCTGGCGAGGGAAACCTCGCGCTCGCTGGAAAAACCGCCCATCAATACGGCCACTTTACCAAAATCCTGCATAACTTCCTTCTTCATCCTGCAAAGGACGTCTGAAAAACCAACCGGTTTCAGACGGCATCTTGATTGACACATTTTTCAGACGGCCTCAGCCTGCATCCGGCCGGCCGCCGTTTCTCACATTTTATTTATCGTTCTGCCGGGACAATTCCACCAAAGCGGCAGGCACTTTATTGATGCTGCCCGCACCCATATTCAGCAGCACGTCGCCGTCGCGCAAGACATCCAGCAACATGGCGGGCAATTCGTTCACGTCGGCGCAATAAAGCGGATCGACCTTCCCGTAGGCGCGGACGTTACGCGCCAACGCACGGCTGTCCTGCGGCAGCGGGTCTTCCCCTGCCGCATAAACATCGGTCAGCACCAACACATCAACCGTGTTCAACACCTTGCTGAAATCATCAAACAAATCCCGAGTGCGGGTATAGCGGTGCGGCTGGAAAGCCAGCACCAGGCGTTTGCCCGGATAAGCGCCTCGCGCAGCCGACAAAGTAGCCGCCATTTCCACCGGATGATGGCCGTAATCGTCCACCACCAAAGCCTTGCCGCCCTGAGGCAGCCCGATTTCGCCATAACTCTGGAAACGGCGGCCGACACCGGCAAATCCTTCCAAACCGCGGCGGACGGCTTCTTCATCAACACCGCACTCCAAGGCCACGCCGATGGCGGCCAGTGCATTCAACACATTATGGCGGCCGGGCAGATTGAGGACAACGTCGAACGTACGCGGCTCATGGCCTTTCAACCGCGCATGGACGGTAAACTTCATTTGCGCGCCGATACTTTCCACATCTGTGGCATAAATGTCGGCACTGTCGTCCAGCCCGTAAGTCGCATGGGGTTTGCTGATTCTCGGCAGGATGGCGCGGACATGCTCGCTGTCGATACACAAAAATGCTTTACCGTAGAATGGCATACGGTGAATAAAATCCACGAAGGCCTGATGAAGTTTTTCAACGCTGTGGCCGTAAGTGTCCATATGGTCTTCGTCGATATTGGTTACTACCGACATCAAAGGTGTGAGGTATAGGAACGATGCGTCGGATTCGTCGGCCTCGGCAACGATGTAGCTGCCTTTGCCTAAACGGGCATTGGTGCCCGCTGCAGTGAGTTTGCCGCCGATCACGAAAGTGGGGTCCAGCCCTGCGGCGGCCAAAATGGAGGCGGTCAGGCTGGTGGTGGTGGTTTTACCGTGCGTGCCCGCGATGGCGATGCCGTCCTTGAAACGCATCATCTCCGCCAACATCAGCGCACGGGGAATGACGGGAATCTGCTGCGCCACCGCCGCCGTTACTTCGGGATTGTCTTTTTTCACTGCAGTGGAAGTAACCACCACGTCCGCACCCTGAACGTGTTCGGCCGTATGACCGGGGTAAACCTGTACGCCCAGCGAGGCCAAATGACGGGTTACCGCGCTTTGCGCCTGATCCGAACCGGAAACGGTATAGCCTTGATTGTGCAGCACTTCGGCAATGCCGCACATACCCGAACCGCCGATGCCGACAAAATGGATGTGTTTGACTCTGTTTTTCATGATGGTGTTCCAAATAATTTTTGACGGCGAATCGGATTGGAAGCCGGTTCAAAGGAAGCAGTGCCGCAGCGGCTTAACGTCGATTCACCCTATTTTTCAGACGGCCTGAAAATGTTTGCGCGCAGGCGTTTCCGCCCAAGCCTGCAAGCGCGGCAAAAGGAAGGGATTGTAAGGTTTTTACCCGCCTGATGTCATGTTGTTTAAAGTAAAAACAGGTTTGCATACCAATGTGCGGGATATTTTCAGACGGCCTTTGCTGCCGACATAGCCGCTTCGGCCACCCGTCCGGCACTGCCGGGCATGGCCAGTGTTCGTGCGTTTTCCCCCCATTCGAGGCATTTTTCACGGTTAAGCCCGCCAATGATTTCCGCCAGCTTTTCCGCAGTCAGCTGGGCTTGCGGTAGCAGCAGGCCTGCTTCGGCCTGCACCATAAAGCGCGCATTGGCGGTTTGGTGGTCGTCCACGGCATAAGGGTACGGCACCAGCAGCGCGCCCACGCCTGCAGCCGTCAGTTCGGCAATCGTCAGCGCACCTGCGCGGCAGACCACCAAATCGGCATCTCGATAGGCCGAAACCATATCGTCGATAAATTCGCAGCACTCCGCCCCTACGCCGTGTTCGCGGTAGGCCGTCTGAAGCGCGTCCAATTTGCCGCGCCCGGATTGGTGGCGCACATCCGGGCGTATTTCGGCCGGCAATGCGGCCAATGCCGCCGGCACGGTTTCATTCAATACCTGCGCCCCCAAGCTGCCGCCGACCACCAGAATTTTCAGACGGCCTTCACGCCCGGCAAAGCGTTCGGCGGGTGCAGGCAGATTCGCAATATCGGCGCGGACGGGATTGCCGACCAATCCGTCTGCCGCTCCGAAAGCCTGCGGGAAGGCATACAGCACACGGCGGGCGATTTTCGCCAACATCCGGTTCGACAGCCCGGCCACGGCGTTTTGTTCATGAATCACAACCGGCACACCGCACAATTTCGCCGCCACACCGCCGGGGAAAGTAACAAAACCGCCGAAGCCGATGACGCAGGCGACCCGGTGTTTCCTGATAATCCGCTGTGCTTCGCGGATGGTTTTGAAAAGTGTAAACGGCAGCGTCAGTTTGCGCTTGATGCCGTTGCCGCGCACACCTTTAATCGCCAGTTTCTCCAGCAAGATGTCGTGCTGAGGCACAATCCGCTCTTCCATCGAACCTTCGCTGCCCAGCCAAATCACATGCTGCCCCGCCGCCTTTAAGGCTTCAGCCACCGCCAAAGCGGGGAAAATATGGCCGCCTGTGCCTCCGGCCATCAGCATAAAGGTTTTACCGCCCATTCTTTATCCTTCCACTTTATAACCGCGCATTTTACGGCGGTTTTCATAATCCACGCGCAGCAACAAGGCCATGCTGACCAGCATCACCACCGCCGCCGAACCGCCATAGGAAACCAAAGGCAGTGTCAGCCCCTTGGTCGGCAGCAGGCCGATGTTCACGCCGATATGGAAAAAACTCTGCACACCCAGCCACAATGCGATGCCATAAGCGACGAACGAACTGAAAAACAACTCCAAATCGCGCGCCTGTTTGCCGATGGAAAATGCCCGCCACACCAGCCAGCCGTAGCAAAAGACGAGCATGCACATACCGAAAAAACCCCATTCCTCGCTGATAACGGCAAAGATAAAGTCAGTGTGCGCTTCCGATTCGGTCAGATAAAACCGCTTGTCGAGGCTGGCCCCCAACCCCGTACCGAACCACTGGCCGCGCGCGGACGCCATCAGGGAATGGGTTAATTGGTACCCCGTGCCGTGCGGGTCTTGAAATGGCTCGAGAAAGGAAACCACACGCGCCATGCGGTAGGGTTCAATCAATACAGCCCCAATGATTACAGCCGTACCTATAACAACCGCCACCGAAAACCATTTTTTCGGCAAATCGGCTAAAAACAACAAACCCAAACCAATCAGCGAGGCCACCACCATCGCACCCAAATCCGGCTCGGCTAAGATCAAAGCCAAACCGATACCGATGGCAACACTCGGAAAAACCATACTTTTCAGATTTTTCAATACTTCGGCGCGTCGATTAAAAAATGCGGCCAAATAAAGGATGATTGCCAACTTGTAGGTTTCGCTCGGCTGATAACTGAACAAACCCAAGTCTATCCACCGTTTTGCCCCGTTAATCTCTCGACCGACAATCAAAACCAGCAACAGCATGAAAATATTGGACAACAGCAACCACAGCGATGCCTTGCGCCAAACCGACATTTTGACGCAGAAAGCCAATACGGCGAACACCAGTCCCCCGGCAACAAACTGCGCCTGTTTTTCCACTACCTGCCACTGATTGCCGCCGTTGTAGCCCGCCCAGGCGACGGATGCCGAATACACCATCAAAAGGCCGAACGACACCAACAGCACCAGCATCCACAATAGGGATTGGTCAAACTTATGGCCGTTTTTCAATACTTTGCGGTCAAGTAATTTGGATTCGCTAATCATCGTTGTCCTAATATTTTTTCAGACGGCCTCATAAAGCCTTAAACGCCTCGATAAACACTTCCGAACGGTGTGCATAGCCTTTGAACATATCGAAGCTCGCGCAGGCGGGGCTGAGCAGCACGATATCGCCCGCTTCGGCTTGGGCGTATGCCGTCTGAACCGCTTCTTCCAAAGTGGCGCAGTCGGTCATATCCAGATCGCAGCCGTCCAAATCTCGGCGGATTTGCGGCGCATCGACACCGATCAGGAACACGCCTTTTGCCTTGCCGACAAGCGCGTCTCGCAGGGGCGTGAAGTCCTGCCCTTTGCCCATGCCGCCCAAAATCACGAAGAGCGGATTTTGCAAACCGGCAATCGCGGCGGCGGTCGCACCGACGTTCGTACCTTTGCTGTCGTCGATGAATACCACGCCGTTTTTCTCGCCGATTTTTTCCACGCGGTGCGGCAGGCCTTGGAAGGTTTTGACGTGTTCGAGCAATGCTTCGCGCGGCAAACCGACGGCTTCGCACAAGGCAACGGCAGCCATGACGTTGGCGGCGTTGTGCAAGCCTTGCAACGGAATGTCTTGCGTGGCAATCAAATCTTCATTGCCTTGTTTCAGACGACCCGTCTCGCGTTCCAACCAAAAATCGGCTTCGTGTTCCAACGAAAACCATTTCACCTCGCGCCCGGCGCGCTTCATGGCGCGGCAGAACACGTCGTCTGAATTCAAAACCTGCACGCCATCGCCACGGAAAATCTTGGCTTTGGTATGCGCGTAGTCGAGCAAATCGTCGTAGCGGTCGAGATGGTCTTCGGAAATGTTCAGCACCGTCGCCGCAGTCGGGCGCAGGCTTTCGGTGTTTTCCAGTTGGAAGCTGGAAAGCTCCAACACCCACACGTCCGCCTTTTTGCCTTCGCGCTGCAATTCCGCCTCCAAAACCGGCGTACCGATATTGCCCGCGATAACGGTATCCAGCCCGCACTTAATGCAGAGATAGCCGACCAGGCTCGTTACCGTGGTTTTGCCATTGCTGCCGGTAATCGCAATCACCTTGTCGCCGCGGCGGTTCACAATATCCGTCAGTAATTCGATGTCGCCCAACACGCGCCCGCCGTTTTGCTTGAACGCCTCGATATCCGGCTGCCGCTCGCTGATGCCGGGACTGAGCGCCAGAATATCGAAACCGTTATCCAGCGCATCTTTCAGACGACCCGTGTAAAACACCAGCCCGTCAAACATCTTACCGATTTGCGACACGCGCTCCGGTTTCAGCTCCGCATCATAAGCGGCAACCTCCGCGCCGTTTTTGCGCAGGTAGGCAATCATGGAAATACCCGTGCCGCCGAGTCCGGCGACGAGGATTTTTTTGTTTTCAAACGTCATTCTGGTTTTATCCTAAATTTTCAGACGGCCTTTAGGCGGAAATTTAACACCCTGCCTGATTCAATTCTCGATACTTGCGGCAACCATCTTGCAATCCGTGGCTGCAAGCCTTTTCGTACCATTCTGTGGCAATAGTTTTAACGGACACTATGCCCGTAGTTATATATCGAACCTAAATTATATTGAGTTTTTGCAGACCCTTCAGACAGCCTCAAGCTGCGAAATAACGGCCTACGCCGTAGCCGGCCAATACTGCCTGCAATTCGGGAATTCGGATAACGGGATCGGCCGCCATCGGCGGCATGGGCGGATCCACGCCTTCTTCATTTTGATTGCGGCACCAGTCTGCTATGGCAAAAATCTGTATCAAAACCGGCTCGGCAAGTTCTTTATCGATTTCCAATTCGCTCATGGCTTGGGCGAAACAGGCAACCCATTCGTTGCGTACCTGCATATTGACGGCAAAGGGCATGTGGCGTGCGCGAAGCTGGGGATGTCCGTATTTTTCGACAAAAAGCTGCGGCCCGCCGAGCCAGCCGCTGAAAAATTCATACAGTTTTTCCCGAATCAGCGTCATATCTTCGCCGTGCATGTTGCGCAAAGCGCGGTATTGCGGCTCCAGCTCCATCAGGTCGTAGAAACGGTCGGTCAGTGTGCGGACACCGTCCGCACCGCCAAAGGCTTGGTACATGGTTTTCTCCCTTCAGACCGTCTGAAAATGTTAGCGGATTTTTAACGAAGACAATCCGATTAACACCAATACGATGGTAATAATCCAAAAGCGGACGACGACTTGGGTTTCTTTCCAGCCTTTTTGTTCGTAGTGGTGGTGGATGGGTGCCATCAGGAAGATGCGTTTTTTGGTTTTCTTGTACCAGCCGACCTGAAGCATGACGGACACGGCTTCGACGACGAACAGGCCGCCCATAATCACTAAAACAAACTCTTGGCGGACGATGACGGCAACGGTACCGAGTGCCGCACCCAATGCCAGTGCACCGACGTCGCCCATGAAAACTTGCGCGGGATAGGCGTTGAACCACAAAAATCCAAGACACGCGCCGCACATGGCGGTACAGAAAATCACGACTTCGTTCGCGCCTGCGACATAAGGCAGCTGCAGGTATTGGGCGAATTGCGAGTGGCCGCTGACGTAGGCGAAGATGGCAAGGCCGGCGGCAACGAGGACGACGGGGAAGGCGGCCAGGCCGTCAAGGCCGTCGGTGAGGTTCACGGCGTTGGAAGTGCCGACGATGGTCAGATAGCTCAACACCATAAAGCCGACCACGCCCAGCGGCAGGGCGACCTGCTTGAAGAAAGGGACGATCAGGATATTGTTGGTCGAATTTTCGGCAAGGAAAAACAGGGTCAGTCCGGCAATGACGGCCACACTCGACTGCCACACCATTTTGAATTTGGCGGACACGCCGTTGGGGTCTTTATAGACCACTTTGCGCCAGTCGTCGTAAAAACCGAGCGCGCCGGTGGCGAGCAATACGCCCAAGAGAATCCAGATATACGGGTTCGCCCAGTTGCCCCACAACAGCGTGGACACGGCGATGGCGGTCAGAATCAGCGAACCGCCCATGGTCGGCGTGCCGTTTTTGATAAGGTGGGTTTGCGGCCCGTCGGTACGGACAGCCTGGCCGACTTTGAGTTCGGTCAGTTTGCGTATGGTCCACGGGCCGAACAATAATGAAAACGCCAACGCGGTCAGCGCGGCCATCACGGCGCGGAATGTGGTGTATTGAAACAGGTTCAGCGCGGACAAAGAGCCACTGAAACGGGCAAACCATAAAAACATCTGTAACTTCCTAGATTTATTGTGTGTTAAACATCAAATTTCAAAATATATCTTTTTCAGACGGCCTACCATTGATGAGGCCGTCTGAAAATCAATCCGTCCCCTCACGGGTGCGGAAATAATCCTTGGGCAGCAGGAAAAACAGACTGAAGCAAACCACGGCACAGGTGGCGACATCCAGCCAAGACAGCCCGCCCAACCACGGGAAGGCCAAATATTTTACCGTATTGACAGCGACATACAGCATACAGCAAATCAAACACAACCAACGCGCCCAATTTTTGCCGCGCCACAACCCGACTGCCGTTACCACCATCATCAAGGACAACACAAACGGTTGGAAGGCCATCACCAGCCACCAGCCTATGCCGCTTGCGGCCTCCACGGCCTCGCGGTCAAACGCTTCGACAGCATGCCACACCGCCATTACCGCCCCCGCCGACCATAAAACCGCCACCGTCATCATCATCCAAACGATAAACTGCAACAGCAAAGGCCGCTTTGCTTCCTGCTTCATTTTCAGACGGCCTCTTACCGTTCCAGCACGCAAATCGGATAATTTCCCGGATTCTTGCCGCCGCCCAAGTCCAGACAGAGGTCTTCATAAAGATACGCCTGCGTCCGCATTCCGGCATAAAACGTGCCAATCAGCGCAGCAATCAGCAATAAGGCTTTAAAAAAACGGCGGCTTTTCATTTTCAGACGGCCTCTTTATCCGTCAATGCCTCGACGACTTCTTCCATCTTCATAAAGCGCGAACCTTTCACCAATACGGTGGCGCGTTCGGGCAAATCGTGGCTCAACACTTGAATCAGCGGGTCTTTGGCGGCAAACCACAAACCGTCCGCGCCAAACGTTTCCGCCGCTTCAACGCTGTTGTCGCCGACAAAATAAGCCACTTCGATGCCTTGGTCGCGGGCGTACGCGCCGACTTCGGCGTGCATGGCGGCGGCTTCGTCCTCGCCCAGTTCGCCCATATCGCCCATCACAAAAATGCGCGGCGCAGGCATACGCGCCAACACGTCAATCGCAGCTTTCATGCTGTCGGGGTTCGCGTTGTAGGTATCGTCAATCAGGGTCGCGCCTTTGATGCCAGCTTTGACGTTCAGACGACCTTTGATATTGCTGAAGCCTTTCAAACCTTCCGCCACATCGTTCAAACTCAAACCAGCCGCCAAAGCCAACGCGGCGGCAGCGGCGGCGTTGTGAACATTGTGGCGGCCGGGAACGGGCAGCACCACGGCTGCGCGCTCGTTGCCGCACACCAAATCAAATTCGCACGACAAAGGTTTCAACACGATATTTTCCGCGTGAACATCGCCGCTATCGACGCCGAAAGTCCGCTGCTGATGACTTTGGGAGGCCGTCTGAAACACGGCGGCATGTTCATCTTCGCACGGAATCAAAGCCAATCCGTCTTCGCCCAAGCCTTGATAAATCTCGCTTTTCGCTTTGGCAATATCGTTCGTGCCGTCAAAACCGCAGCCGACATGGGCGCGCAAAGCATTGTTGACTAAAGCGGCATCGGGTTTGGCAATTTGCGTCAAAACCGCCAGTTCGCCAAAATGGTTCATGCCCATTTCAATGACGGCATAGCGGTGTTTTTCGTTTAATTTCAACAAAGTCAGCGGAAGGCCGATATGGTTGTTGAAGTTGCCCGCCGTCGCCAAAACGGCATCATCGCCGAAACAGCGGCGCAATACCGCAGCCAGCATCTCCTTCACCGTCGTCTTGCCGCCCGAGCCGGTAATGCCGAACACAAACGGGTTCACATTATCGCGCCACGCCTTCGCCAGCATTTGCAACGCGGCAAGCGTGTCATCGACTTTCAACGCGCCGTCCAAAGCAGCGCAATCTTCGCGCGAAACCACAACCGCCGCCGCACCCGCAGCCAATACGTCTTCAACAAAATCATGCGCGTCAAACCGCTCGCCTGCCAAAGCAAAAAACACATCGCCCGCACGGATGTCGCGGCTGTCGGTTACGATGCGCGAAACGGGTTTATTTTCAGACGGCGTCGGAAGGTTGAGGGTTTGGCAGATGAAGTTTAGGTCTAGTGGTTTCATGGTTTCTTTCGTTTGTTTTTTTCAGACGGCCTGAGACCTTTGCAAAAATAGTCTGTTAACGAAATTTGACGCATAAAAATGTGCTAAAAAATTTTCAATCGACTAAAACCTTTCTGATACTGAGAAAAAAGTGGAAGAAATCAGGGAGGTTCCTCATTTTGAAAATGGTGTTGAGCATAAAATTTTAATAACTTATGTTATTGCAAAGGTCTCGGCCTATCTGTTCTGATCAATCAACGGATACGGATTCACTGCACCGCCTGCCAGATACACGCCGTAATGCAAATGGGCGGGCGTGGTTTTGGCGTTGCCGGTTTTGCCGACATAGCCGATGACCTGTCCTTCTTTCACACGTTCATACAGGCGGACGCTGGCGAATTTGTTGAGGTGGGCATAATAGTGCCATGCGCCCGGCCCTTGGATACCGATGACTTTGCCACCCAATCGGTTGCGCCCGATTTTGGTTACGATACCGGGCGTCGTACTGCGTATCGGCGTGTTTTTCTTAGCGAAAATATCCACACCTTCGTGTCTGCGCCCCTGACTGCGCGCAGCGCCCCAAGTATCGTCAAAACGCTTGCCTTTAACAGGATTGAGCAGGCTTTGCGCCGCCGGCGGCTCTTTCGCCCTCAGTTCGGCAATTTCGGCGTTCGGACGTGGCAGTTGTTTGGTAGTACAGCCTGCAAATAAAATCATGGCTGCACTGATTAAAAGGGTTTTTGTCGGCATTTTCAGCATCAAATCGGTCTCCTTGTTTTTCAGACGGCCTCTTGAAACGATAATCAGAGGCCGTCTGAAAACTTTGGTACCCGTTGTTATATTCGCTCTGCCAACGCTTTCTCTGCAACTTCAAAATCAGAAAAATGATGTTTTACACCCTGCATATCCTGATAGTTTTCATGTCCTTTGCCGGCAATCAGGATAATGTCGTTTGCGGTGGCGCGTTCGACTGCGTAACGGATGGCAGCGGCGCGGTCGGCTTCGACACATTCGGGCGTGGGAACGGCGGGCAGGATGTCGTTGATGATATCTTGCGGATTTTCCAAACGCGGGTTGTCGCTGGTGACGACAACTTTATCCGCGCCCTGTACGGCTGCTGCACCCATCAGCGGACGTTTGCCGCGATCGCGGTTGCCGCCGCAGCCGAATACGCACCACAAAGCCGCACCCTGCGGTTTGATTTCCTGCAAGGTGGAGAGTGCTTTTTCCAATGCGTCGGGCGTGTGGGCGTAATCGACAACGACCAAGGGCTTGCCGCTGTTCATGATGCAGTCCATGCGGCCTGAGGCGGGACGGATTTTTGCCAGCACATCCAATACTTTATCCAGCGGATAACCGTTGGCACAAAGCAAGGCTATGCAGGCGGCGAGGTTTTGCGCGTTGAACCGTCCGAGCAGGCGTGTGCGGCAGCGGCCTTCGCCCCACGGGGTTTGGAATACGGCTTCCATGCCGCCTGAAGAAGCGATGAAATGAACAATGCGGATGTCAGCGTGTTCGCTGAAGCCGTAGCCGTAAACGGCCAAATCAGGACAGTCTTTTTTCAGACGACCTGCGAGTTCTGCGCCATATTCGTCATCTACGTTGATGACGGCGTGTTTCAAGCCTTGCCAGTAAAACAGGCGCGACTTGATGGCGCCATAGGCTTCCATCGTGCCGTGGTAGTCGAGGTGGTCTCGGGTGAGGTTGGTGAAGATTGCGCTGCGGAATGGCACGCCGTTGACGCGCGATTGGTCAAGGCCGTGGCTGGAGACTTCCATCGCGGCGGCTGTCGCGCCTTGTTGACGGAAACGGTAGAGCAGGGTTTGGACATCGACGGGGGCGGGGGTGGTATGCGTGGTTTCTTCCAATGCGTCCCAAAAGCCGTTGCCGACCGTGCCGATAATGGCGGTTTTTTCGCCCAACAAATCGGCGGCTTGCGCCAGCCATTGTGTGATGGAGGTTTTGCCGTTGGTGCCGGTTACGCCCCAGACTTTGAGGTCGTCTGAAACGTTGCCGTAAACTTGTGCCGCCAACATGCCGGCACGGTGTTTCAAATCTTTGATGCCTTGATTGGGGACTTTCCATTCGGGATTCCACGCAAATTTGCCGTCGTCGTCCCAAAAAACAAAAGCCGCACCGTTGACAATGGCTGCGGGGATATAACTGCGGCCGTCCGTATATTCGCCCTGACAGGCAACGAAAATATCACCTTGTTTAATTTGACGGCTGTCTGAATGCAACAAACGCCCTGCTGCGTTTGCACACAGCAGAGGCGGAAAGTTGGTTTCAGCTAAAGGGGTTAACTTGCTGAACATAAATTAAAAATTCCTGATTGGCAGTTAGAGTTACTTCGCAGCTAGGTCAACGGCTTTGACAGCGTTGGTCGGATGTACGCCCAAGATATTCAGCGTACCCGCCATGATGCCTTTAAATGCCGGGCCTGCCACCACGCCGCCGTAATAACCGTTTGCCCGCGGTTCGTCGATGGCTACTGCAACAATCACACGCGGATTTTCTGCCGGCGCAAAACCGATAAAGGTGCCGATGTGTTTGTCTTTGGCATAACGGCCATTCAGGACTTTTTGCGCAGTACCGGTTTTGGCTGCAACATTAAAGCCTTCCACCGCGCCATTTTGCCCAGTACCGCCTTTTTCCGTTACAGATACCATGATTTGGCGCATGGCTTTGGCTGTTTCCGGTTTCAGAATCCGTTCGCCGGCAGGTACGCTGTCTTGTTTTTCAAGAGAAACAGGCATCAGCTTGCCATCGGCGGTAAAAATCGTATACGCCCTAGCCAATTGCAGCAGACTCAGCTGCATGCCGTAACCGAACGACATGGTTGCCTGCTCGAATTTGCCCCATTTCTTCCAATCGCGCAGCGCACCCGTACTCTCGCCGGGGAAGCGGATGTCGGATTTTTTACCGAATCCGATGCTGCGGTAGTAACTGTGCATCTCTTCCGGACTGTACATCAAAGAGATTTTGCTGGTACCTACGTTGGAAGACTTCTGCATGATACCGCGCACGTCTAGCGACGGATAAAGGTGCGTGTCGCGCACCGGATGGCCGCCTACGTTGTACGGACGGGTATCGAAATGCGAACGCGTGCTGATTTTTCCGTCGTCCAATGCTTTGGCAATCGGAAACGGTTTCAAAACCGAACCGAATTCGTACATATCGGTTACGGCGCGGTTGCGCCTGTGGTCGCTGTCGGCTTCGGCCGGTTCGTTCGGGTCGTAAGACGGGCCGTTAACCAATGCCAAAATCTCGCCCGTACGCGCATCCAATACTACCGCACTGCCGGATTTTGCCTGATGGTAGGCTACTGCTTTGGTCAATTCGTCGTAAGCCAAAGTTTGGATACGTTGGTCGAGTGCCAAAACGATGTCGCTGCCGTTTTCAGACTGCCTGTTGTTTTCGGAATCGATGTTTTCGACGATTTGGCCTTTATTGTCGCGCAAAACATTGCTTTGGCCGTCTTTGCCGTGCAGTTCTTTTTCACGGGACAACTCCAAACCTTCCTGCCCCTGGCCGTCGATATTGGTAAAACCGATGATTTGTGCGAACAGGCTGCCCATCGGATAGTGCCGCTGCGGCTCTTTTTGGAAAGCCAGCCCTTTAATGCCCATATCGGCAATCTGCTTGGCCAATTCGGGCTTCATCTGCCGTTTTAAAAAGACGAAATCGATTTTCTTGCCCATGTCCTCTTTCAGGACAGACACACTTTTCTTATCGAGCTTAGACTGGATGGCAGGGTTCAATACATCGGCCAACTGCTGCAACTTCTCATCGGAAGGCAAGTTTTCCAGTTCAGACGGCTTAACGTACAGTTCGTAAGTTCCCGAATCGCCTTTCGCTTTGCCTTTACGGAATTTCAAACCCTCGATTCCCAAGGCCTGGACGGCTTGGATGGTATTTTCGTTCAGACGGCGTGCAATAATCGAAACGGTGCTTTTGCGGTCTAAGCGTTCGCGGATGATTTCAGACGGCAAATCGATTAAACCCGACAATTCCTCTATCTGTTCGTCGGTCAAATTAGCCTCTGAAGGAATGGCGTACAGCGACTCGGCCGGCGCACTCAGGGCCAGCGTGGCACCGTTTCGGTCGCTGATGACACCGCGTGAGGCCGGCAGTTTGAGCGTACGGACAAAGCGTTTATTGCCCTCTTCGGTCAAAAATTCGTGATTTGAGGTTTGCAGATATAAGCCGCGCCCGATCAATGCCAAAAAACCGATACCGAGCGCACCCAGGACGAAAACAATCCGCCCGTTGCTGGTAACCGGTTTTTTGCCTACAGCCTGCTTGGGTAACATCTTCGGCTTATATTCGTTTTTAATCAACATGTAACTACTTCCGACTGCTTTTTATTCTATTTCGATAACTTTGGTATCCGCCGCGCTCGGCTGTACCAATTTTCCTTTTTCGGCCGCCTTCCGAATCAGCTGGTGATTGGACAACTCGGCCTGTTTTAATTGCAGGCGCGAATACTCCTGCTCCAATTCTCTCTGCTGCTTTTCTGCCGCACTCAGTTCCGCATGCCGCTGGCGTGCCAAATTTTGCTGGGTAACCACGGCAAAGCCGGAACCAACCGCCACCATCAACAAAATAATATTAATATAATTCATTTAAAAATCTGTTTTTCAGACGGCCTGGCCGTCCTCCGAAAATATACCGTCAGTCCGCTCTGCAATACGCAACACTGCCGAACGCGCACGCGGATTTGCAGCCACCTCATCCTCCGAGACCTTGATTGCCTTGCCTATGCTTTTCAACGGCGGCTGCGGCAAATCGGCCTCGCGCACGGCAGCCCATTTCGGTAACGGCGCATGTGTGGAATAGCGTTTGACAAACTGTTTGACAATCCTGTCTTCCAACGAATGGAAGGCGATCACCGCCAATCTGCCGCCGCTTTTCAGACGGCCTGCCGCCTGAGGCAGCACCGCCGCTATTTCTTCAAGCTCACGGTTGATGAAAATCCGAACGGCTTGGAACGTCCGCGTCGCCGGGTCTTGACTGCGCTCGCGAGTACGGACGTTTTGCGCCGCAATCTGCGCCAGCTTGCCGGTTGTATCGATGGGGCTGTCTGCCCGCTGTGCAACAATGGCACGCGCAATCTGGCGACTAAACCGCTCTTCACCATAATTTTTGATTACCTCGTGAATTTCATCCTCATCCGCAGACATCAACCATTCGGAGGCGGACATCCCCCTCGTTGTGTCCATACGCATATCCAAAGGCGCATCGAAGCGGAAACTGAAACCGCGCGAACCGTCGTCTATTTGCGGCGAGGAAATACCCAAATCAAACAAGGCACCGTCGATTTGGTCGATACCCAACCCATCTAAGGCCGTCTGAAAAGAGGAAAAACCGTCGTGTACCACGCTGACCCTGCCATCCCGATCCGCCAATTCGTGCGCAACGGCAATCGCCTGCGGGTCTTTATCGAAAACGACCAAGCGGCCCTTTTCTCCCAATCTGGACAAAATCAGGCGCGAATGACCGCCACGACCGAACGTGCCATCCACATATACGCCGTCTGAAACGACATTCAAACCGTTCACCGCTTCATGAAGCAGGACGGTAACATGTTGGAATTCCTGACTGCTCATAACTGAAATCCGGCCTGGCCCAATTCGGATGCCAACTCTTCGGGATCGATATCCAATGCGGCCTCGTCTTTGAGATGGTATTTCTCCCTATCCCACAATTCGAGGCGGTTCATACGGCCGGTAAGGGAAACCTCTTTATCCAGCCGAACCTTGCGCCGCAAACCGGCCGGCAGGAGAATACGGCCTGCCGCATCCATTTCCAGAACTTCGGCATTGTTCAACAACAAATCGCGCCAAGCCGACAGCACGGGATTGCCTGCCGCATTGACCGCCATCAGCCTGGCCGCCTCCTGCTCCCACACACTTTCCGGATACAGCAGCAAACGTTCGCGGTTTTCCAGAGTTGCCACCAAGGCAGGCGTATACCGGCGCAACAACAGATCGCGGAATTTGGCCGGAACAGCCAAACGCCCCTTACTGTCGATGTTTAAATCATGAATGCCGCCGAACATAGATAAATACGCCTAAACTCCGTTTTCAGGGAAATTTGACACACTTTGCACCACTTTCCCCCACATAATCCGAAACTATAAAAAAAAACCGGCACGCGGTCAAACCGGTTTGCCGGAAAATAAAAGGAGTAACAGACACTTAAAAACCAAAATTCAAGACAAGTATGCATATATCGTCTGCTCGAGGCATTACATTACCAACCTTCTCACTATAAAATACACAGACTTAACATTACTAATCCCGCTCCCTGCATCCTCATAGGCCGTATACTTGCTTACTCAACCATTCCAAATGTCATTTTATTTTTACACAACTTAACTATGAACACCCTTCATTTGCCCACTCCAAACCCTCAAGCCAAACAGTCCTCCGAAAAACTAGAGCAAATAATCTATAACGAAATCAAAACCTCATGCGGCTGGCTGCCTTTTTCCCGATTCATGGAACTGGCCCTATACGCCCCTCGCTACGGCTATTACACCGGCGGCGCACACAAGATAGGCGCGGAAGGCGACTTCGTTACCGCACCCGTCATCAGCCCACTGTTCGGACAAGCCCTCGCCCAGCAAATCGACTTTCTTCTGCCGCAAACTGCGGGCATTGTTTACGAATTTGGTGCAGGAACGGGAGAATTAGCCGCCACCCTGCTGAACAGCCTGTCAAACGACAATCTGAAAACGTATTGCATCATCGAACTTTCCGCCGAGCTGGCCGAACGGCAACTCGCACACATTAAACAAACCGCCCCGGAAGCAGCACACAAAGTCCGCCACCTGTCCGTCCTTCCCGACTCTTTCGACGGCATCATTATCGGCAACGAAGTATTGGATGCCATGCCATGCGAACTGGTTCGACGCAGCGAAGGCCGATTCCTGCAAATCGGCGTCGGGATAGAAAATGGAGGGTTTTCCCTCATTCCGCACACCCTGAGCGACACATCCCTCATAGATGCCGCACATAGCTATTTTCCCGACACCGAACCCTACACCAGCGAACTGCATCCGGCACAGTATGCCTTTATACGCACATTGGCCGACAAACTGCAACGCGGTGCCGTCATCATGATTGATTACGGCTTCGACGCTGCCGAGTACTACCATCCGCAACGGCATATGGGCACATTGATCGGCCACTACCGCCACCACACCGTCCACGACCCCTTCTTCAATATCGGCCTGACCGACCTGACCGCGCACGTCAACTTTACCGACATCGCCCAAGCCGGAACCGATGGCGGCCTGGATTTGATAGGCTACACCACACAGGCCGATTTCCTACTGAATTTGGGCATCACCGAACTGATTCCGCCCGACATCGCCCACGACTCGCCCGCCTATATTCAGACGGCCTCCGCCCTGCACAAACTGCTGATGCCGCACGAAATGGGCGAATTATTCAAAGTCATCGCGTTCGGCAGAAACATAAGCATAGACTGGCAAGGCTTTGCGCGCGGCGACATTTGTCACAAGCTGTAAATACTTTTTTAACCGTAAAATCATATGGAAAGAAAAAAACTTCGACAGACCTGTTGCCAGTTCCTGCAAAATCCGTATAATCGCGGCTTCACTTCACGGCGAATTAGCTCAGTCGGTTAGAGCAGAGGAATCATAATCCTTGTGTCCGGGGTTCGAGTCCCTGATTCGCCACCAAATTCCGGGGGTATAGCTCAGTTGGTAGAGCGCTTGCATGGCATGCAAGAGGTCAGCGGTTCGATCCCGCTTACCTCCACCATATTTTCAGACGGCCTAATCAACTAGATTAGGCCGTTTTATTTTACCGATACTTTGCACCAATCCGCGTACAACGAATAAACGCATTTTCAAAACCAAGCTCAACCCACAACCATCAGGCCGTCTGAAAGAACTTCCATGCGCCCGAACCGCAAACTCCCCCTCCTCTTCGCCCTCCTACTCGGCTGTTCGCTGTTCGGCCTGTCGTCCTGCGCCCAGCAAGCGTTTTATTATCCCGACCACGCCGACTACGGCACACCAGCCCAAGCCGGATTGCAACATGAAGACATATTCTTTCAAAGCGAAGACGGCACCCGCCTGCACGGCTGGTTCATCCCGGCACAAAACGCCGGCGGCCTGATACCGGCGCGTGCCACCATCATCCACTTCCACGGCAACGCCCAAAACCTTTCCGCCCACAAAAAAGCCGTACAATGGCTGCCCGCATACGGTTACAACGTCTTCCTGTTCGACTATCGGGGCTACGGGCTTTCGGAAGGCCGGCCGAATCAGGCCGGACTGTTTGCCGACAGCAATGCCGCCTTGAATTATGTCCGCAGCCGTCCGGATGTGGACAAAAACCGCCTGCTCGTCTTCGGCCAAAGCTTGGGCGGCACCAATGCGATTGCGGCAGTCGGCGCAGGCAACCATGCCGGCATACGCGCCGTCGCCATAGAATCGACCTTCTCATCTTACTCCGATATTGCCAACGACAAATTCAGCGGCAGCGGCCTGCTGGTTCGCAACACTTACAGCTCCCGCCGCTTCATCGGCCGAATCAGCCCGATTCCCCTGCTGCTGATTCACGGAACCGCCGACCAAGTAATTCCGGACAAACACTCCCAAACACTGTTCGACTTGGCCGGCGAACCGAAACAGCTGGTACTCATCCCCAACGGCACACACCTCGGCCTGCAAGGCAAATCGGGATACGAACAGCTGCTGTTAAATTTCTTCAACTGGCACAGCGAATAATTTTGAGGCCGTCTGAAAACCAGTTTTTGACAGTTTGATTTACTCTCATGTATTTTATAGTTTGATATTTCTGATTAATTTATCTGTAGAAACCAGTAGCATTGTTTACAGTATTTCTAGAAGAATATTGAAACATGAACATGTACAAAAACACCTGCCTACCCCGCACCACCGCCAAGCCATTTGGTCGGACTATACATAGAGTAAGGGAAATGTCACCTCCCTAGCACACCGCTACCAAGTCAGCAGCACCGCCAAGTTTCTGACCGAACACCTGATTGCTCCCTGCCCTTACCTGATTGAGTGCGTTTACTCCGACAACGGTACGGAATACAAAGGCTCGGCCAACCATGCTTTCGGTGTGGCCTATTATGAGAACGGGATTGGTCAAAAGCTTACCCGGGTTGCCTGTCCGCAGACCAACAGCAAGGCGGAGCGAGTTATCCGTACCCTAATGAAGATGTGGCATGAGAAACAATCGTTTGACAGTCCGGAGCATCGGCAAAAGGAACTGTGCCCCTTGGTTAATTTCTATAATACGGTGAAGCCACACCGCAGTTTGAACAGCAATATGCCGTTTAAGGTCTTGCAGGCTTCATTCTCAATCTGTGGTGTAAACAACGCGATGATTTCCTACATTTTTATCTAAACGATGTTTGGATGGCAGGTTCGGCCTGGGTTCTATTATTATGGACAGGGTTGGGATGGTTCGTATTTCTGCTGTCATCGAGGTGTTTCCTGTTTCCAAATGGTTTGAAAGATAAAGGAAGGCCGTCTGAAAATTTGTTTTCAGACGGCCTTCTGTTATTTGTGCGGGTATTTTAGTCGGCAGGCTGTCCCCGTTCGATTTCCACGCCTACTTCGCGCACGTCGGGCAGGATGCCGGGTTTGACCAGCCGTACTTTCACCCAGGCTGCGGAAAAGTCGTTCAGGATCAGTGAGGCAATGTGTTCGGCCAGGGTTTCGAGCAGATGGAAGCGGCGGGTTTCTAGGTTGTTGCGGACGGCTTCGCAGACTTCTCCGTAGTGGACGGTGCTGCCGATGTCGTCATCGTCGGCGCGGCGCGGGGGAAGGCCGATGTCGAGGTCGATCAGCAGGGTTTGCGGTTGTTTGCGTTCCCATTCGTAAACGCCGATCAGGGTGTCTGCTTTGAGGCCGTGTAGGAAGATTTTGTCCATTTTCGCGTAGCTCCGTTTTCGGATAGAA
The DNA here is from genome assembly GCF_051962715.1 of Neisseria sp. P0008.S010. Taxonomy (NCBI): domain Bacteria; kingdom Pseudomonadati; phylum Pseudomonadota; class Betaproteobacteria; order Neisseriales; family Neisseriaceae; genus Neisseria; species Neisseria sp. P0008.S010. Next base: position 16,025 of record NZ_JBQCVA010000017.1, on the reverse strand, counting down.
TGCGCCACATTCTAAAACAAGATGGATTGATGATGTCTGATTTTTTGGTGGTGGCTGCGGCTTATTTGATTGGTTCGCTGTCGTTTGCGGTGATTGTGTCGAAGTGTTACGGGATGGCCGATCCGCGTACTTACGGTTCGGGAAACCCGGGGGCGACCAATGTGTTGAGGAGCGGAAGGAAAAAGGCGGCGGTGCTGACTTTGTTGGGCGATGCGTTGAAAGGTTTGTTTGCCGTGCTGCTGGCCAAGGGTTTGCAGGGTGTTTTGGGTTTGAGCGATACGGCGGTGGGGCTGACTGCGCTGGCGGCTTTGGTCGGGCATATGTGGCCGTTGTTTTTCGGCTTTAAGGGCGGCAAGGGTGTGGCGACGGCTTTGGGTGTGTTGCTGGCTTTGTCGTGGCCGACGGCTTTGGTGTGTGCCTTGGTGTGGCTGGTGATGGCGTTCGGTTTCAAGGTTTCGTCACTGGCGGCTTTGGTGGCAACTGTAATCAGTGTGCCGGCGGCGTGGTTTTTTATGCCGCACGGGTCGTGGGTGGCGGTAACGGCGGCGGTGGCGGTGTTGGTGTTGTTCCGCCATAAGCAGAATATCCTGAAATTATTGCAGGGTCGGGAAAGTAAAATCGGCGATAAGGCGCAGTGATGCACGCTTGCGTTTTGACTTCGTTGAAACTTTGCATTCAGACGGCCTGAGCGGGTAAGAGGCCGTCTGAAAGGATGGGGAGGATGTGTTTATGGCGGGATGTTTTTTCGGCCGTCTGAAAAAGGCGGTGTTGCTGGCGGCTTTGTTCGGTTTGTCGGCCTGTGCCAAATTTCAATATCAGCCGGTGGCGACCATTGATAAGGTGGACCGTTCGCAAGGTTACCGTTTCGATGCCGAGGCGGGCAAACCCCAAGACGACGATATGCTGGTGGTGCTGATGTTCTCCGGCGGCGGTACGCGCGCGGCGGCTTTGGGCTACGGTGTGCTGGAAGAGCTGGACAAGCAGAAAATTTACAGCGGCGGACGGGAGAAAAGCCTGTTGGAAGCGGTGGATTTGGTATACGGCGTGTCGGGTGGTTCGGTGTTGGCGGCTTATTTTTCGCTGCACGGCAAGGAAACGATTCCGTCGTTCGAACGCCGTTTTTTGAAGCAGAATTTCCAGCGGCAGGTATCGAAACAGGTTTTTTCGTTGGCGAATGTGCCGCGCCTGACATCGCCCGAGTTCGGCCGGGGCGACCTGTTGCAGGAGCAGTTTGAGAGCACCCTGTTTAAAAACGCCACTTTCGGTGATTTGGCCTCGCGCCGCAAAGGGCCGTTTGCGGTGATTACCGCCACGGATATGTCGTTGGGCAACCGTTTCGAGTTCACGCAGGAATATTTCGATATGATGTGTTTGAACCTTTCGGATTTGAAAATCGCCCGTGCCGTGGCCGCTTCCAGTGCCGTGCCGCTGGTGTTCGCACCGCTGACGTTGAACAACAACGGCGGCAATTGCGGCTACCGCCTGCCGGAAAAAATCAGCCGTGCGGTGGTGGATAATTTTTCCGCCGACAAGTTGCAGCTGCAAACCCGTTTGGAAATGTTGGGGCAGGGCGTGGCAGCTTATCAGAACAGCAAAGAGCGGCCGTACATCCACTTGCTCGACGGCGGTTTGACCGACAACCTCGGCCTGCGCAGCCTGCTCGATATGTCCGAACTTTACGGCGATTCGCTCGGCGAACAGATACGGGCAAACCGGGCGCGGCATATCGTCATCATCAATGTGAACGCGCAAAACAATCCGGTTAACGATATCGACCGCTCGGCCAATGTGCCCGGCCTGCGTGCGGTTACCAATGCCGTCATCGACATCCCCATCGACCGTTTTTCGCAAGAAACGCTGCGCCGTTTCCGCATGTTGGTGGACCAATGGAACGAAGAGGCCAAAAACAGCGGAAACGCCAACCATGCGAATATGTATTTCGTCAGCCTCAACCTGCGCGACCTGCCCGAATCCGGCCTGCGCAACAGTGTGCTGAATATTCCGACCAGTTTTTATCTGCCCGCAAACGAGGTAAACGATTTGAAGGAGGCAGGCCGTGTATTGCTCAGCCGTTCCGAGGAATACCGCCGCCTGCTGAAAGACCTTTCCTTGCCGCCTCCCGAGGTCAAACCCGTTCCCGAACCCGCACCTAAGCACGACGGGAAGGCCGAAACGGAAAAAGTGCCGGAAACTGCCGCACCGGCTGCCGAATAGGCAAACCAAGCATGAGGCCGTCTGAACGTTTTCAGACGGCCTCATCGTCAAAATCAAACCCTGCGATTGTCGGCAGGAGGCACTGGGATTAAAATAGGTTTTCCAAGCAACGAAAGGAGAACGACATGAAAAAATCGCTGAAAACCATCGCTTTAACCACTGCCGTTTTTGCTTTGGCTGCCTGCGGGAGCAACGGCAAATGGCAGGCGCAACTCAACGAAGCGCAGGTTGCCGCCAAGCTGGCGGCGGAAAACACCAAAAACTATCAGGATACTTACAGCGACATTTATTTCCACCTCGGCAGTCTGACTCCGGCAGATTTCGAGCGGCGTGTGGCGGCAGGCGAGACCCTCTATGTCTACATCGGCCGGCCGAGCTGCGGCGACTGCGCCGCTTTTGAACCATTGTTCAAACGCTATATCGCCCAACACAAATTGGACGGCAAGATTTGGTTCGTCAATGTCCACCACCTGCGCGGGCAGAAGGACGAGTGGGCGGCGTTCAAGCAGCGTTACAACCTTTCAGGCACGCCCGTGTTGGCCAAATACGCCAAAGGCAGGCAGCAGAATAAATTGGACTTTGAAGACAACGGCGGCATCAGTGCGGAAGATTTGCAAAAATGGCTGAAAACGAACGGCTTGTAAGCTGTTTGCGATAGAGGCCGTCTGAAAGAGGCAGTTTGATGGAACATACTTGGTTTTATTGGGCACTGGCATCGGCTTTTTTTGCCGCGCTGACGGCAATTTTTGCCAAGGCGGGTTTGCAGGGCATCGATTCCGATTTCGCCACCTTTATCCGCACGCTGGTCATCATTGCGGCGTTGGCGGCTTTTTTGAGCTATGCGGGCAAATGGCAGGGCGTGGGCGACTTTAGTGCGAAAAACTGGACGTTTCTGATTTTGTCGGGCTTGGCGACGGGCGCATCATGGCTGGCCTATTTCAAAGCCTTGCAGATGGGCGAAGCGTCAAAAGTGGCACCGGTGGATAAGTTCAGCATCGTTTTGGTGGCTTTGTTTGCCGTGGTGTTTCTGAAGGAAAGGCCGTCTTCTCAGGAATGGTTGGGTATCGCGCTGATTGCAGGCGGGGTACTGACCTTGGCCTTAAAGCGTTAGCGGTCAAAAAACTCTTGGGATGAGGACAAAGGCCGTCTGAAAATGGTTTTTCAGACGGCCTTTTGATTGATTTGGCGGTTTAAGCCTGATCCAAACCGAAGGCTTTGTGCAATACGCGGGTAGCCAGTTCCATGTATTTTTCGTCAATCAATACGGAAACTTTGATTTCGGAAGTGGAAATCATCTGGATGTTGATGCCTTCTTCGGCCAGTGAGCGGAACATGGTTGCCGCCACGCCGGAATGCGAGCGCATACCCACGCCGACGATGGACACTTTGCAAACGGTGTCGTCGCCGTTTACTTCGGCAGCACCCAAGCTTTCTTTCAGGCCGTTCATCAAATCCAACGTTTGTCTGTAGTCGCCGCGCGGCACGGTGAATGAGAAGTCTGTGGTGCCTTCCGCGCCGACATTTTGGATAATCATGTCCACTTCGATGTTGGCATCGGCAATCGCGCCCAAGATTTGATAGGCGATGCCCGGTTTGTCGGATACGCCGCGCACGTTGATGCGGGCTTGGTTTTTATCGAATGCGATGCCTTTTACAACGGCTTTTTCCATATTCTCATCCTCTTCAAAGGTAATCAGGGTGCCTTCGCCGCCTTCCTGCAGGCTGCTCAAGACGCGCAGGCGGACTTGGTATTTTCCGGCGAATTCCACCGAACGGATTTGTAAGACTTTCGAGCCGAGGCTGGCCAGCTCCAGCATTTCTTCAAACGAAATGGTGCTCATGCGGCGCGCTTCGGGGACGACGCGGGGGTCGGTGGTGTACACGCCGTCCACATCGGTATAAATTTGGCATTCGTCGGCTTTCAGCGCGGCGGCCAGGGCGACGGCGGAAGTATCGGAACCGCCGCGACCCAATGTGGAAATGTCTCCGTCGGCGGTAATGCCTTGGAAACCGGCGACAATCACTATTTTGCCTGCTTTGAGGTCGGCATGGATTTTATCGCCGTCGATATGGTCGATGCGGGCTTTGGTGTGCGCGTTGTCGGTTTGAACGGCGACCTGCCATCCGGTATAGCTTTTTGCATCCACACCGATGTCTTTCAACGCCATGGCCAAAAGGCCGATGGTTACCTGTTCGCCGGTGGCCAGCACCACATCCATTTCGCGCGGGTCGGGGAATTCCTGCATCTCATGCGCCAGTGCCACCAAGCGGTTGGTTTCGCCGCTCATGGCCGATACCACGACCACTACGTCGTGGCCTTCGGCGCGGGTTTGGGCGACACGTTTGGCCACATTCTTGATGCGCTCGGCGGAGCCTACCGAAGTGCCGCCGTATTTCTGTACGATTAACGCCATTTTTCGTGCTTTCTGTTTGAACAAACCAAAAGGCGGCATTATCACGGCTTTTTACGGCCTAGACAAGATTTTTGCTTTGATTTTGTTATTGTTTTTTGGATTTCCGTGCAAACCTTTGAATATATTTCCGTTTCATTGCCTATAATTTTTCCGTCGGGCGTGCAGGATTTGCAAACGGTAGTCAGGCCGCTACAATGCGGCTTTTCCCACATTGAACAAATGGAGTTCGAGATGAAGAAAACCGCCTTGGCTGCAACCTTGCTGCTGGCCTGCGCCACTGTATTCGCCAAACCTTATCCGAAGTATGACGTGGTTAAAAGCGTATTGCACGATCAGGGTTTCGACGGTGATGCGGCAGATAAAATCCGTGAAGATTTGGCCGACCATGCGGGGGAGTATCCGCCTAAATTCGATAATGAGGCCGACAGGAAGCGTGCCGAAAAAGATGCGGTTACATTGGCCCGCCTTTACAGCGGCCTGATTGAACAAAAAATTGTGACAGAAAAACAGCCTGAGCGATACCGTTCCGTGTTGCACAGCATCGCGCGGTTAAGTTGGATTGCTCACAATCTGGATGTGCCCGGCGCCGCCGCCAAGGCCGACCAACATTATCGGATGCTGCTGGCCGCGTTGCCTCAGAAACAGCGTGCGGGCATACAGGGCGAATATGGCGGTTTCCTTGCCTCGGTAGGTCAAACGGATGCAGCCGTCAAGATGCTGAATGAAGCGGTACAGGGCGGTAGCGACCGTTCCCGTCTTCCTTTAGGTATGGCTTTACTATCTCAAGGGAAAAAGGCGGAATCCCTGAAACAATTGCGCGCTTATGCGAAGAAATATCCTCAGGACGAACGTGCTGCCAAATTTATCGACGCAGTGGAAAACGGCAGGTTTGAAGTGAAACGCACGGAGATGCAGAAACGCTGATGTGTGCAATTTAAAGGCCGTCTGAAAACAGGGAATGCGGTTTGCCGCCGCTGTTTTTTTCAGACGGCCTTTGCGTAGAGCGGGCATGGCATGGCTGTGTCATGCTTGTTATTTCAATTTTCAGATGTAGTGAAAACAAGTAAACCTGTTGTCAGTATAAGGAGTTTATAGTGAAGGATGTTTTTCATAACGTTACACAAAAGATTTTAAATTTAAATTTTTATATCTTTATTGCTGCAATTGTGCTTAATTTTTTAATATTTACTAGAGTAATAAATTTTAATTTTAATTATCTTTTAAAAAATGAATTGATTGTTTTTCTTGTAAACAATTCTTCATTTTCAAGAATAACCAGTGACTCCTTACAGTTTACTCTTTTAATCAGTTTGTTTTTATTTATTATTAATGTATTTTTAAGTATCTTTCTAGCTTTGTATTATTTAAGCAATAAGGAAAATTCATTTTTTAATAAAATTAAAAATGATAATGAAATTTTATATATACTTGGTTTCACGGCAATATATCCTATTAGGTTTCATAAATTAATAGATCAGAAATCTATTCTTTTTAAAGTAGCATCGTTGCTTTTTTATATTTTGACACTTTTTGCTGCTTTAGAGTGGTTTATTTGGTTTGGCGTTCCGTTTGTACCATTTTGGCTATTCAAGCTTATTTCAAATTATCAATTTTTCTTATTCTTATGGAACATTTTCTTGGTTATAGCGATAGACTTTGTCTGTCCAAGCATGATAGGACTATCAATTGTTCTTATTTATTCAATTTTTAGGCCAACAAGTGATGGGGCATGCGTGGAACAGAAGTGATAATAAAAAAGCTTTCATTGAAGGTTTGTCATGGCTCGGAGAGGCAGCGGGAGTAATTGCTGTGTTGCAGTTGATCCCTTGTTTGGAGGCGTGGCTAGCATAGATTGGTGATGGAATGGGTTATCGGCTGCTTTTTGATGATTGCCGCCGAATGATTGGATATGAAACAGGCCGTTTGAAAATGTTTTCAGACGGCCTGTTTGTATGGAAAAGCAAGAAAAGCGGTTTATTTGTTGGCCGCTTTGGCGATGGCGGCGCCGGTGTTGCCGATGGCGGCTTTGGCTGCCGGCGCTTTCATGCCGCGTTCTTGGCGTACTTTGGCAATCATTTCGTCCACTTTGTTCATAGAGACGTTCCAATCATTGCCCGCAAAACGCATCATGTATTTGCCGCCGACAATTACGGTAGGCGTCCCTTCTATATTCATTTCGACGGTCAGGTCGGCCATTTGTTTGGCTTGCGCCTGGTTGCCGAAAGAATCGTAGGCGGCAATCAGTTTTGCGCCGTCGAAAGAAGTTTGCGCCGCCGCCCATTTTTTGAAGGTGGCACTGTCGGCCAAGTTGATTTTTTCTTCGTAGAAGGCGCGGAATATCGGCAGATTGGCCTGATATTTCATGTTGCTGCTGTTTACGGCAGCCGCTACGCGCGCCAAGCCGATCATTTCAGGTTGCCAAACGACGTGCAGCGGGCGCAGATAGGTATCGGAAGCCCATTTCTTGCTGTGTTTCTGCATGACGGGTTCGAGGTGGTAGCAGTGGACGCAGAAATAGCCGAAGAATTCGGTTACTTCGATTTTGCCGCTTTGGAGTTGGGGTAAGGGTTTGCTGAGGACGGTGTAGTCCTTGCCTTCAACTAATTCGGCTTGTGCAGAAGCGGCGAAGGCTAAGGCCAGTACGCCGGCCAACAGGGTATGTTTTGTTTTCACGATGGTGTTTCCTTGGTAAAACGGGGGTTATCGGGCAGGACGGACGAAGCTGTCTATCCCGTTGTTTTGCAGTTTGCCGCGGGCATCGGCCGCTTGGGCTTTGTCCAGCGGGGCGGTTTGGACGCGGTACATGGTTTTGCCTTGTACGGAAGCTTCGGCAATTTCGGCCTGAACGCCTGCCGCAGCCAATTTGGCGCGCTGGGTTTCGGCTTTGTCGCGGCTGCCGTATGCGCCTGCCTGGACGATGACGGATTGGCTGCCGCCTTTACCGCTTTCGGACGGGGCGGGTTTTCCTGCCTGTCCGCTCAGTGCTGCCTGTGCTTTGCGGCGTTCGGCTTCGCGTTGTCTTTTACCCGCCTGGCCGTTCAATATTTGCTCGGGGGTAAGTTTGTCGTTTTTGTCTTTATCCGCCTGTTTGCGGTTGTCGACTTTGTGTTTGCGTTCCGTTGGCGGCGGGGGCGCGGGTTTGTCTTCCGGTTTTTCCGGTTCGTCGACCTGGGTTTGTTTCGGCTCTTCGGGCGGATTGACGGTTTCGGGCGGTTCGGCCGGCTCAATCGGTTCGATTTTTTCTTGGGACGCGGGCTCCTGCTGCGGCGGTGCGGCAGGCGGCGGTGCGGGTTGTTTCGGTGTCAGGACTTCGGGAGGGGGAAGTTCTTTTTCGACAATCGGGTCTTTGAAGTCGCGTTTGCGGTTATTTTCCAGCACGTAAACCAGGCCGCCGATAATCAGTGTGGCCAGGAGGAGGCCGATAATGAAGCCGGTAAAGCCTTTGCCGTATGGTTTCTCTGTTTTCATAAACTACCTTTTTGTTGATGTACGGGCCGTCTGAAAACGGCGGGACGTATTCTAGCAAATATTCAGACGGCCTGTATCCGTCATTTTTCCCAGTTGCGGAAACTTTACCGTAGCGGGATGCAGGCTTGCCCGCCGTGCCGGTTCGGTTTCGCGTTTTGTATCGGTTTCTTATTGATTTCTCTATAATCCCGCCATGTGCGCCGCGTTTGCGGATTTCAGGATGTGGATTTATGACTTTTTCCCTTGTAAACAGCCGGGCTTTGTACGGCATGGACGCGCCTTTGGTGGAGGTGGAAACCCATTTGGCCAACGGTTTGCCCGCATTCAATATCGTCGGCCTGCCGGATACCGAGGTAAAGGAAAGCCGCGACCGTGTGCGGGCGGCGATTATTCAGAGCGGGTTTGATTTTCCGGCCAAAAAAATCACCGTCAATCTGGCCCCGGCCGATTTGCCCAAAGAGTCGGGCCGTTTCGATTTGCCGATAGCGGTCGGTATTTTGGCGGCTTCGGGTCAGGTGGCGGCGGACAAGTTGGACGGATACGAATTTGCCGGCGAATTGGCGTTGTCCGGCATGCTCAGGCCGGTGCGCGGTGCGTTGGCTATGGCTTGGCAGGGAATGAGGGCGGGGCGCGCCTTCGTATTGCCGGCGGAAAATGCGGCGCAGGCGGCGGCTTTGAAGGGTGTCGGCGCGTTCGGGGCCGTATCGTTGGGACAGGTGGCCGCGCATTTGAACGGTATCGAAATGCTGCCTCCTGCCGAGTCTGCGGTGTCTTTGAGGCCGTCTGAAAATGCCGCACAACCCGATTTGGCCGATGTCAAAGGGCAGCATACGGCACGGATGGCATTGGAAATCGCGGCGGCCGGCGGCCATAGCCTTTTGATGACGGGACCGCCGGGAACGGGCAAGTCGATGCTGGCGCAGCGGCTGCCCGGCATTATGCCGCCCTTGGATGATGAAGAGTTGGTGGCAGTGTGGGCCTTACAGTCGCTGTTGTCCCAACAGGGCGAAGGACAATCGGCCAAGAGGCCGTTTAGAAGCCCCCATCACAGCGCGAGTACGGTGGCTTTGGTGGGCGGTGGTAACAGCAATAATCTTCGACCTGGCGAAATCTCATTGGCGCATAAGGGAATTTTGTTTCTCGATGAGCTGCCGGAGTTTGACCGCAAGGTGTTGGAGGCGTTGCGCGAACCTTTGGAAACTGGGGAAATCCATATTTCGCGTGCGGCGCGGCAGGCGGTGTTTCCGGCTGAATTTCAATTGGTGGCGGCGATGAACCCCTGTCCGTGCGGCTATCTCGGCCATCCGACCAAGCCCTGCCGTTGTACGCCCGACAGTATTTCGCGGTATCGCGGGAAAATTTCCGGACCCTTGCTGGATAGGATTGATTTGATTGTGGAAATACCTGTATTGTCGGCTGCCGAACTGTCGGATATGAAGCCCGGCGAGAGCAGTGCCGATGTTTTGCGGAGGGTGTTGCAGGCGCGGGACAGACAGCAGGCGAGGCAGGGGAAGCCCAACAGCAAATTGCTGCCGACGGATTTGGACAAGCCTGATTTAATCAGCCCGGAAGCGAAGGCGGTGTTGGCGGGTATGCTGGAAAAACTGTCGCTTTCCGCGCGCAGTTTCCACCGTATTTTGCGCGTTGCGCGTACGCTTGCCGATTTGGCCGGCGATGAAACCGTACTGCCTGCCCATGTTTATCGGGCGGTGGCATTTAGGCGGGCGTTTTAAGGCTAATAGTAATATACGATGTAGAAATCAGTAGCAACTGTATTTTTCACCCCGTCGGGCAAAAATACAGTTGCTACACCCCGCAAATGAGCAGGCTACCTGAAATTTTCAGGTAGCCTTTGTCATTATGGCGGGTTCTAGCATCCAACCCAGTATTTCGTTCCGCCTCACGGCAGCAGCAGTTGGCTCATTTCCGTCCAGGCTTGGCGGACTTCGGGTAGGCGCAGCGGCAGGTCGCGGCTGAAGAAGTAGTTCATGCTGCCGAGAATGAGGGTGGCGAGCATGTCGGCCTGGTAGTCCCAATCTTTGCCGGGGGCGGCGTTGGGCAGGGTGTGGGCGAAGCGGAGGAATTGCTGTTTAATCAGCTTGTGCATATCGCGGTAGAGGTGGTGGCGGCGGGTGTCCACTTTCCACAGGGCGAGGATGAGGCGGCGGTGGCTGTGTATCCAGTCGGAGGCTTCAGGCATCATGTTGAGGAACACATCAAAGCTGCCTGCTTGGAAACGGGTGATAATGTATCGGCCGTATTCGGCTTTGAAGTCGGCAATCATCTTGCCGGTTAGGTCGCTTTTGCCGGAGTAGTATTTGTAGAAGGTGGAACGGTTTATCGGGGCGCGTTCGAGGATATCTTGCACGGCGATTTGGGCGAAGGGTTTTTCGTGCAGCAAATCCACAAAGGCTTCGCGGATGGCGCGGTGGGTTTTGATGATGCGGGGGTCGGTATAGCTTTCGCTTTCGCTCATGTTGGCGCTTTCGTTTGGGGTTTCGGCTGGGGCATTTTGCGGTTTTCCGTATGCTTAAGCAACTTTTTTGCCGGTTTTGTATGCTTAGCGGTACGCGGAATTGTTTTTTAACGGTATGCAGCCACACGCTGCGGCCTTACACTTAAACCATTCTTACTTGCGAGGTATTCTTGAATGAAACATCTGCCCAAACGCCTGCTTCTCCTGCTGCCGCTGGCTGCTGCCGTCGGCATCGGCTTTTTTGCGTTCCGCCAATATTCTGCGCCCGACCCGCTGGCGGGCATCGCACATGCTAACGGGCGGCTGGAGTTTGCCCGCATGGATGTGGCCAGCCTGTATGCCGGGCGGGTGGAGGAAATAACGGTGAGCGAAGGGCAATTCGTGGAAGTGGGTACGGTGCTGGCGCGGATTTCTTCGCAAACCGCCGAGGCGCAGCTTTCGGAAGCGCAGGCGGGCAAGACGCAATTGGAGCAGACGGTGCGCCGTGCACAGGCGCAAATCGAGGCGCAACGTCAGCAGCTGAGAACTGCGCAGATGGAGGCAGACAACGCCCGCCAGCTGTTCCGCGACAATTTAATCTCGCAGGCCGAACTCAACACCCGATTGGCGCAGCGCGATGCGGCGCGGGCGGCGGTGCAGGCAGCAGAAGCAGCGCGCAACGAAGCCCAGGCCGGTGTGGGGCAGGCGCGGGCGAAAATGGCGCAGGTGTCTTCCGTTATCGGCGATTTGTCGGTGCGCGCACCGCAGGCCGGGCGGGTGGAATACCGGCTGGCCGAGCCGGGCAACGTGCTGCCCGCAGGCGGCAAAGTGGTGAGCCTGTTGAACCTGAACGACGCAAGCATCAGCCTGTTCCTGCCCGCGCCCACGGTAAACCAAATCCCGCTGGGCAGCGAGGCGCGGATTAAGATGGACGGGCTGGATGCGGTGTTTCCCGCCAAAGTTACCTATATCGCCTCAGAGGCGCAGTTCACGCCCAAATTTGTGGAAACCGCCGAAGAGCGCACCAAGCTGATGTTCCGGGTGAAATTGCAGATTCCCGCCGACGTGGCGGCCAAATACCAAGGCTACCTGAAAGGCGGCATGACGGCCACCGGCTTCGTGCGCACCGACGCCAAGCTCGCCTGGCCGGCCGATTTGCAAACCCGCCTGCCGCAGTAGGATGCAGCCATGCCGAACGCCATCGAAATCAGCCAACTCTCGCACGCCTACGGCAAAGTGCAGGCCTTGCGCGGCGTGTCGCTCGCCATCGGGCGCGGCGCCACCGTCGGCTTGATCGGCCCCGACGGCGTGGGCAAATCCACCCTGCTCTCGCTGATTGCCGGCGTGCGCACGCTCCAAAGTGGCGAAGTGCGCGTGCTAGGGCGCAATGTGGCGCACAAGGCCGAACGCGAAGCGCTGCTGCCGCGCATTGCCTTTATGCCGCAGGGCCTGGGCAAAAACCTCTACCCCACGCTTTCCGTGTATGAAAACATCGATTTCCACGCCCGCCTGTTCGGCCTGAACAAACACCAGCGCAAGCAGCACATCGAGCGCCTGATGCTCTCCACCGGCCTGGCGCCCTTTGCCGGCCGCGCCGCCGGCAAGCTCTCCGGCGGCATGAAGCAGAAACTCAGCCTGTGCTGCGCCCTGGTGCACAATCCCGACCTGCTGATTCTGGACGAACCCACCACCGGCGTCGATCCGCTTTCCCGCCGCCAATTCTGGATGTTGGTGCGCGAATTGCGCGCCGAAAACCCCGGCATGACCGTGCTGGTGGCCACCGCCTACATCGACGAAGCCGAACAGTTCGAGCAGCTGCTGGCCATGGACGACGGCCGAATCCTCGCCCACGGCCGCACGCAGGAAATCCTCGCGCAAAGCGGCTGCGCCACGCTGGAGCAGGCCTATATCAAAATGCTGCCCGAAGGCAAGCAAACCCATTGGGACGACTCCCAACTGCCGCCCTTCATCCCCGACGATTCCCTGCCGCCCGCGATGGAGGCGCACAACCTCAGCAAACGCTTCGGCAACTTCACGGCGGTAAACCACGTGAGCTTCCGCATCCGCCAAGGCGAAATTTTCGGCTTCCTCGGCTCCAACGGCTGCGGCAAAAGCACCACCATGAAAATGCTCACCGGCCTCTTGGACGCCAGCGAAGGCGAGGCCACGCTCTTGGGCGAGCCGATAGACGCAGGCAGCACCGCCGTGCGCCAGCGCGTGGGCTATATGTCGCAGGCGTTTTCGTTGTATGAAGAACTGAGCGTGCGGCAAAACCTGGTGCTGCACGCAAGGCTGTACCGGCTGGGCGAAAAGAGCAACGCCGCCATCGAAGCCGTGTTGCAACAATTCGAGCTGGCCGACCTGGCCGACGCCACCCCCGCCGCCCTGCCCTTGGGTGTGCGCCAGCGCCTGCAGCTGGCCGCCGCCTGCCTGCACCGCCCGCAGGTGCTGATTTTGGACGAGCCCACCTCCGGCGTCGACCCCGCCGCGCGCGATATGTTTTGGCAATACCTGTTCCGCATGGCGAGGGAAGAGCGCGTAACCATTTTCGTGTCCACCCACTTCATGAACGAAGCCGCCCGCTGCGACCGCATCTCGCTGATGCACCGCGGCCGCGTGCTGGCCGTGGGCGAACCGGAAGAACTGCGCCGCCGCCAACACGCCGATACGCTGGAAGAATCGTTTATCCGCTATTTGGAGCAAGACGAAGCCGCCGAGGCGGCGGAAAGGCTACCTGAAACCGAAAGGCTACCTGAAACCGAAAGGCCGCCTGAAACCCAAAGGCCGTCTGAAACCCAAAGGCCGTCTGAAACCCAAAAGCCGTCTGAAACCCAAAAGCCGTCTGAAAACCAAAGGCCGCCTGAAACCCATGCCGCCCCATCCGGCCTGCTCTATTGGCTTTCCGCCGTATTCACCTTCGCCCGCCGTGAAGGCAAAGAGCTACTGCGCGACCGCATCCGCCTGATGTTTGCCCTGTTGGGCCCCTTGGTGTATCTGATTTCAGGTAGCCTCGGCGTATCGTTTGACGTAAACGAAATGGACTTCGCCGTGCTCGACCAAGACCAAAGCCACTACAGCCGCGAGCTAACGCAGGAGTTCGACGGCTCGTCCTACTTCCGCCAACGGGCCAGCCTCGCCACCCGTAACGACATCAACGCCGTGCTCACTAATGGCAGCGCGCGCATGGTGATTGAAATCCCGCCCGACTTCGGCAAAGACCTCACTCTCGGCCGCCGCCCGCAGCTGGCTTTCTATTTCGACGGCTCGTGGCCGTTTGTGGGCGAAAACCTCCACGGCTATGCCCAAGGCATCCTCAACCGCTATATGGCCGAGCTCTACCGTGAACGCGGTATCCGCATCAACACCGGCGGCAGCCTGCAAACCCGCTTCATCTACAACCCCACCTTCAAGAGCATCAACGCACTCGCACCGAGCTTCTTAATGCTTTCACTGATGATGATTCCCGCCATGCTTACCGCCCTATCCGTGGTGCGCGAGAAAGAAATCGGCTCCATCACCAATCTCTACAGTTCGCCCGCTTCCTCCTTCCAATATCTTTTGGGCAAGCAGCTGCCCTATGTGCTGCTCTCGTTCTTGAGCTATCTGGTGCTGCTCGGCGTGGTGGTGTTCGGGCTGGGCGTGCCGCTGAAAGGTTCGTTTATCGCGCTCACGGCAGGCGTGCTGTGCTTCGTGTTCGCCTCCACCGGCTTCGGGCTGTTGGTGTCCACCTTTGTGCGCACACAAGTGGCAGCCATTTTCGCAACAGCCATTCTGTCGCTGATTCCGGCGCTGGATTATTCCGGTATGCTTTATCCGACCGCCGCCTTGAGCGGTGCCGGTAAGTGGATCGGTATTCTCAGCCCCCCAAGCTGGTTTCAAACCATCAGCCTGGGTACTATCACCAAAGGCTTAGGCTGGCGCGATGTGGATACACTGTGCGGCACGCTCTTGCTATTTTTCGTTGTCTATTGGCTCGCCGCCGGACTGCTGCTGAAGAAACAGGAGAAATGAAATGCGACAATGGATCAGCAATGTTTGGCATCTGGGCGGCAAGGAAGTCCGCAGCTTCTTCACCGATTATGCGTTGTTTGCACTATTGGTGTTTATGTTCAGCTTTTCCGTGTACTCCGTATCACAAAACGCGACCACCGAAGTGAAAGACGCCGCGCTGGCCGTATACGACCAAGACCGCAGTGCGCTTACCTACCGCATCCGCGATGCCATGATCGCCCCGCAGTTCAAACAGGTGGACGACATCGACGGCAACCGCATCGACCGCGCCATGGATTTGGGCGAATACAGCTTCGTGCTGGTTATCCCGCCCAACTACACCGCCGACCTCCTGGCCGGCAAACGCCCCGAGCTGCAATTATTGGTGGACGCCACCGCCATGTCGCAGGCCGGCGTGGGCTCGGTGTATATCAGCCAAATCGTGCACCGCGAAACGGCGGCCTATTTGGGACAACACGGCAACGAAGCACCCTTCGAGCCGGTGGTGAACGCACTCTTCAACGACAATCTGCGCAGCGAATGGTTTATGCCGCTCAACCAACTGGTGGGCAATGCCGGCCTGCTCACTATCCTACTGGTGGGCGCGGCCGTGATCCGCGAACGCGAACACGGCACGATTGAACACTTATTGGTGATGCCGGTGGACGCAAACGAAATCGTGATGGCCAAAATCTTGGCCAACGGACTGATTATCCTGGTTTCCTCCGTGCTCTCGCTGCTATTGGTGATGCACCACGCCGTGGGCGTGCCGATTAACGGCTCACTGACGCTGTTCGTGTTCTGCGAGGCCGTGTATCTGTTTGCCATGGCCGGGCTCGGCGTGCTGCTCGCCACCCAGGCGCCCACCATGCCGCAATTCAGCCTGCTGAGCATCATCGTGTATGTCTCAGCATTCCTGCTCTCCGGCAGCAACTCCCCCATCGAAAACCTGCCGGCTGCCGCGCGTGCCATTTCCGAACTCTCACCCATGACCCAGTTTGGCGCCATTTCCAAAGACATCATCTTCCGGGGCGCCGGCTGGAGCGTAATCCGCCACCGCGTAGCCATCACCGCCGTGTCCGGCATCCTCTTCACCGCCCTCGCCGTCATCCGCTTCCGCCGGATGCTGGCGCAGCAGAATTAAAAAAGGCTACCTGAAAAAGTATGCTTTACTTTTCAGGTAGCCTAAATGCCTGAGAGGGTTATATGCAATCATTACTTCATGTTTTAAGAAAGGATACGTTATGGTCTCAAGACAGCAATATTACTTAGATACAGGAACAGATATTCTTACAACAGGAGCAGATATTACACGCTTTGTAATTAGAGAAATGACAAAAGAAGGTATAACTCAGTTTCGTCCTAGAGAAGTTACTAATCGAATAAAAAATATTCCCAACTTAAATAGAGACCTTTGCAAAAAGCCCTTCCCCCGACAGCCGAAACCCAAACACAGGTTTTCGGCCGTTTTCGCCCCTAATTGC
>NZ_JBQCVA010000016.1:0-48696 GCF_051962715.1 Neisseria sp. P0008.S010 | reverse complement strand
AGAAGGTGCTCATGAGAAATCCCCTAAATGTTCTGGTGGGAATTTAGGGGATTTTGGGGGGATTTTGCAAAGGTCTCGTATAGTCATAACTCAAACCAAACAACAATGCCACGTCTTGTGTGGTTAACAATAAGGCAGATTGCTCTGTCAGCCAGAGTAATACCAAGCAGCGTTCAGTTGCTGCTTGCAGATGGATGAAACCGTTGTCCGATTGGCTTTGAGCCAATACTTTATGTTTCCTGATTTCCTCCGGTGTATTGCTACTTTGCATTGATTGCATGCTTCGCTTATGCCAACATTGGCTTATACTCATTGCAAGTCTGGCAATGGCAACTGCCTCAATTGAGTGTATCGGGGCTCCTAATAATGACTCTAGTGCTTTTTTGTTCACCATAGAACCTTTGTAGTTGAAAAATTCAGTATCCCCTAATTTTATAATGGAAGATATGCAATCCTGATAGCCTTTATTCATGACAATCCTTTCGTTATGATAGGGACTGATGTAGATTAGCAGTTACGCTAGGCTACGAAATTGAAGATAACCAATTATAAATTAAGCAAGAGAAATCAAAAGAACTGCTTGACTCCGCAGTCCTGTTCTACCGCAAAATCCGTATGGTCATCGGCCATTATCTAGCCTTGGCTGCCGATGAGGTTTTCGAGGGCTCTGTCGAGTTGGACGAAAGCTATTTCGGCGGACGGCGTAAAGGCAGACGTGGTCGCGGTGCAGCAGGGAAAGTGGCTGTCTTTGGCATTCTGAAACGCAACGGACGGGTCTATACCGTTGTCGTAGATAATGCCAAGTCTGATACTTTGATGCCTGTTATCAAAAAGAAAATCATGCCGAACAGTATTGTTTACACGGATAATCTGAGCAGCTATGACAAGTTGGACGTGAGCGGTTTTATCCATTACCGCATCAACCATTCCAAGGAATTTGCAGACCGCCAGAACCACATCAACGGCATTGAGAATTTTTGGAATCAGGCAAAACGCGTCTTGCGCAAATACAACGGAATCGACCGCAAATCTTTCCCGCTGTTCTTGAAAGAATGCGAGTTTCGATTTAACATCGGCACACCGTCCCGGCAGCTAAAAATCTTGCGGGATTGGTGTGGAATTTAGGGCTAATCTACGTCAGCCACATATTCAAAGGTGTTTAGGGCGGCGACTTTGCGTTCTTCCTTTTCCTGTTGCTTGGCCGCGCCGGGGTCTTGGCCGTCTGAAAGCAGGCGGCGGGCGTTTTCGGCGGCTTGGCGGGCTTCGGAAAGGGAAACGGCGGGATATTTGCCGATGGTCAGCGTTTTTTCTTTGCCGTCTATGCGGTATTTCAGGCGGAAGATTTTGCCGCCTGCGGGGGTAATTTCGAGATACAGGCCGCCGCCGTCAAACAGTTTGGCTTTCTTTCCTGCTTCGGTCGGCTTGGCGTTCCTGATTTGGCGGTCGTTTAGAGGCATTTTGGGGGTATGTTTTCGGGGGTATTTTCAGATGCCCCCAAATATACCCCCGCCCGCCGCTTTATTCAATTAGACAGGAATAGGCGGGATTAGACGGTAAACAGGGGCTGGAAACGCTGTATGGTGTTGTTTTTATTGTGTTTGGTTTACGGCGTTAGACGGTATTAGACAAAAAACAACCGCTCGAAAGCGGTTGATTTTTACAGTGTGGTGCCCAGGGTCGGACTCGAACCGACACACCTTGCGGCGGGAGATTTTGAGTCTCCTGTGTCTACCAATTTCACCACCTGGGCAGGTAGGAAAGCCGCCATTATAGCGTGAAAATCATACTTGTAAAGCGAATTTTACCAATAATATTTATTCCATTGAAAATAAAAGAAATTAAGTAAAAGAACATAGAAACTTTTCCCCACGTCAAATTTAATGCCTTTTTCCCTGCATCTTCATTCCACTGACTGTTAAAACAGAGTAATATGTTCGATATCTGTTTTCTTCTTAATCGAACAAAGGAGTTATCATGAAATACCGTCCTTTAGCCCTGTTAATGGCCCTTGCGCTCGCCGCCTGTTCGCAGGAAGCCGCTCAGAATAACGGCGGGCAGCAGCCTGCTTCGCCGACTACGTATTCCACCGGCGAACCTGCCGCATCTGCCGCTTCAAGCACATCTGCAATCGCGCCCAAGCACGGTGAATTTTTCGGCACCGACATGAGGAAAGACGATATCGGCGGTGATTTCACGCTGACTTCGGGCGACGGCAAGCCGTTTGCCATCAGCAGCCTGAAAGGAAAAGTCGTTCTGCTGACTTTCGGTTATACCAACTGTCCGGATGTCTGCCCTGCCAGCCTGCTGACTTACAGCGAGGTGATCGATCAGCTGGGTGAGCAAGCCAAGGATGTGGCCGTCGTATTTGTCAGCGTCGACCCTGAACGCGATACGCCTGAAGTAATTGACAAATATGTAAAAACTTTCAACAAAAACTTTATCGGTCTGACTGCGACCGGTGATCAAAGCATTCCGGTCGTCAAACAGCAATACCGCGTGGTGTCGTCCAAATCGCAGGAGCAGTCGGCCGATATTTATTTGATCGACCATACTGCCGGCACTTATGTTTTGGATAAAGAAGGCAATACCGTTTTGATGGAGAATTACGGCCGCACTTCAACCGAGATTGCCGCCGACGTCAAAAAACTGCTGCAATCCTAACCATTTGCGCCAGGCCGTCTGAAACGCCTGCCGTATTGTTGCAGGCATAGCATTTTCAGACGGCCTTATCCACAGGAACACACCATGTCCGAGCAAAATCTGACCATCGCCTTGTCAAAAGGGCGCATTTTCGATGAAACCCTGCCGCTGCTCGCGGCGGCGGGCATTGAACCGGTTGAAGACCCCGAACAATCGCGCAAGCTGATTATCGGCACCAACCATGCCGACATCCGTTTGGTCATCGTTCGCGCCAGCGACGTTCCGACGTATGTCCGATACGGTGCTGCCGATTTCGGCATTGCCGGCCGCGACGTGTTGATTGAAAACGGCGGCGAGGGGCTGTACCAGCCTTTGGATTTGCAAATCGCCAAATGCCACATGATGGTGGCCGTTCCCCAAGGCTTCGATTACGCTGCCGCATCACAGCCCGGCTGCCGCCTGCGCATCGCCACCAAATACCCCGATATTGCGGCGGAGCACTTTGCCGCCAAAGGCGTTCATGTGGATATTATCAAGCTGTACGGCTCGATGGAACTTGCACCGCTGGTCGGCCTGTCAGATGCCATTGTCGATTTGGTCTCCACCGGCAACACGCTAAAAGCCAACCGTCTCGAAGCGGTGGAACATATTTGCGACATTTCCAGCCGCCTGGTGGTCAACAAGGCGGCATTGAAAGTGAAACACGCGCGGCTGCAACCGATTATCGAAGCATTTGCCGCCGCAATCGGACAATAGGCGGCACTTCCCGCGCCGCATCCTTTAGAAAGGAAGCAATATGGCACATCTGCTGATTGATACCGTAAAAACCGATGCCGGAAAAAAATACCTGCCCTTCGGCAGGCATGATGTCCGGTTGTTTGCCGACAAGAAAACCGCCCGTCCGTTCCGCAAGCTGGCCGCCTCTGCCGACGGAACCTGCCCTGAGTGCGGGGGCAACGCCGCATTGCACTTGGTCATCCCGCCCAAAGACAAATTCACCCGTACCATACTGAAAACGGTCAAAGTTATTTTGTCCGGCCATCCCGAAGCCAAAATCGCTGTTATCAGCCCGCGCGGAAAACTACAAAAAAAACTGGAGCGTTTGCAGCAAAAATATCCGGCGTCGCAGATTATGAGCAGCTCCAAACTGGGCAAAAAAGTCCGCAGTTTCCTGTATCACGACGAGAGGCCGTCTGAAAACCCGTCGCAGCCGCTTTCCGCAGAAGAAGAAAACGAATTGATCAAACGCATGGCCGAAGAAATAGAAATCACCGCCGGTCTCACCCTGCCGCCGCACACGGAAGAAACTGCACTGCCCGGATTGTCTGACACTCTGCGGCAAATCAGGAGAAACCGGCCGAAGAAGAAAAACGCGCTGCTGCACCTGCTGACACAGCAACACGGCAGTGAAGCCCAACAGTATTTGGACGCACTGCTGGAGCAAAACCTGATTAAAATCGATGCGGCGGAAAACGTCCGTTACCGCTGACTTTCAGACGGCCTCCATCATCAACAGGCCGTCTGAAAACCAAACCGCAGCCGCACAAACATCTTTCCACCACTACCCAATCCATTAAAAAAATGAAATTCTTCCAACATCCCGTTTGGGCGATGGCCTTCCGCCCGCTCTATTCACTGACCGCCGTTTACGGCGCACTTTCCGTCCTACTCTGGAGCTTCGGCTATCAAGGCACGCCGCAGCTGCCCGGATTCCTTTGGCACGCCCATGAAATGATTTGGGGCTACGCGGGCGGCGTGGTCGTCGCCTTCCTGCTGACCGCCGTCGCCACTTGGACGGGCAAGCCGCCCGTAAGCGGACAAAGGCTGGCCCTGCTGGTCGGCCTCTGGCTGCTGGCGCGCCTGTTCGCCTTCATTCCGAATGCGGCCCTGCTCTCCGGCGTGGCCGGAACGGCCTTCTACTGGCTGGCGGCCTTTTATATGGGCCAGTCGGTCTTTGCCGCCGAAAGCAAACGCAACTATATCGCCGTATACGCCCTCATCCTGATGGGCATCACACTGGCCGTCTTCCACACGCGCCTATCGGTCGGCAACACCGCCTCGCTGCAAGACAACCTGTTTTCCGGATTGGTCATGGTGGCCGGCTTTATCGGCCTGATCGGTTCGCGCATCATCGGCTTCTTCACATCCCGCCGTTTGGGCACGCCGCAACCGGCCTCGCCGCAATGGGCGTTGATGGCGCCGCTGGCCTTGCCGATGCTGATGGCAGCTTTGATGACGCTGCGCCTCGCCCTGCCGTTGGCGGCATTGTGCGGCATCGCCTGCGGCCTGCTCGGACTGGTTCAAACCGTGCGCTGGTGGGCGAAAGGCACGGCCAAAGAGCCGCTGCTGTGGACGCTGCACATCGGCTACGCCGCCACAGCCATGGGCTTGATTATCATGGGTTTCGGCCAATGGATACCGAAACTGATGAGCCCCGGCGTGCACTTCATCGCCGTCGGCGGCATCGGCCTGCTGACCGTCAGCATGATGACCCGAACCGCCCTCGGCCACACCGGCCGCCAGCTCTATCCCGCGCCGAAACTGATGCCCACCGCCTTCTGCCTGATGGTTGGCGCACTGTTTTTCCGCACGCTGGCCGCAGTTATGCTGACCGTGCACCCGACCGCCTACCTGCACAGCCTGCGCTGTTCGGGCGTATTGTTCGCCGCCTCGCTGCTGCTGTACGCATGGCGTTACATCCCGTGGCTGACGCGTCCGCGCCTGGACGGCAAACCCGGATAACGATTTCAATGCGGACAGGCCGTCTGAAAATGTTTTCAGACGGCCTTAACTTTCTTCACCCAAACTCCCGACACACTATGGCTGACAACAAATAACCAAAACATACAAGAAACGCTTGACCTTCCACCAGCAAAACATAAAATAACACTTCCTAACACTATTTCCTGAAAGCAAATATCGTGAGGGACTTTTTATCGGCGGCCGTATGATTGCCGATCGGACGGCCGGCCGGCCCTAACGGCCTGCCTGCCCGGGAAGCCGGACGATTTATCAGGGGGAATCCCGGATAGCGGGGGAAATTCCATTCAAGCCGGAATCCTCCCCATGAGGATAAGCGACAATCTTGATGTTGAAGGTGAAACAATGACCATAAGGAATAAAATTATGAACAAAATAGTTAAAGGGTTGGCGGTTGCGTCTTTGTTGATGACGGTGCAATTGGCAAATGCCGATGATTTATCGGTTGCCGAATGGAAACAGGAAATTGATCAAGTGTTTCGTCCGACTGTTGATGCCGCATTCGAACGCTGGGTAGTCACTGATGAAGCTATTGCCACAATTGAAAGGCAACCCATTAATGCCATCCGTATGTATAACCTTATGCGTAATATACGGTATAACGAGGTGTGGAATGATTTTATCAAGCGTTATCCGGACAGCAAAAACGGACGTATCGCGATGTGCGAATACGCCAAATCAGAAACTTTATTGAAAGATAATGATGTAGTATGTACTGAAAAATTCGTGCCAAACGCGGCAATAATGCAAAAAAACACATTAAGTCCTGAAAATAGAAACCATGAGGCTATTCCTAAAATCATCAATCCGGATGCAGCTAAAAAACGTGGCGGACATCGGAATAAATGACGATAAAAAGCACCGATGAGTTGGTGCTTTTCTTTATTTGCCTATCGGCGCGGGTCAGCTTTTTGATGAGATAACCCCCGTTATATTGATGACTGTCGGATGCCGCATCATCCGCCGTTCAGACAATATGAAAAAAACCGTATGATTTTTCAAGTTTTTCATTGCAAGAAGTAACGGGCCTATATCGGCCTCCCGACCGATGCCTCCCTGAGGGGCAAACGCCGGGATGAATGCCTTGCCGCCGTGCAACGGAAACATCGGAAACGCCGATGCCGCCCGCAATATGATATCCGCAGGAAGGGGAACGCGGCAGGCTAATGTTCGAGGAAGGATTGCAAAGGCCGTCTGAAAACACGCAACCCGAAGCTCCGGGCGATTTTCAGACGGCCTCAAACCCTTATATTCAATCGTGCTGGAATAGCGCAACCATCCGCCGCGCACCTTCCACGCATTCTTCCACGCCCGCCACCAGGGCGATGCGCACATAACCTTTGCCCGGATTGCCGTTCGGCGTATCCCGCGCCAAAAAGCGTCCCGGCAGCACCTGTATCGCCGCCTCGCGCCATAGTTTTTGCGCAAACGCCAAATCGTCTCCGTCCGGCACTTTCAGCCAGATATAAAACGAAGCATCCGGCATTTTCACGTCGAAGACCTGCTGCAACACAGGCACCACCTGCTCGAATTTGGCCTGATAAAGGCGGCGGTTTTCCGCCACATGGGCTTCATCGTCCCATGCGGCAATGCTGGCGCGCTGCACCGGAACACTCATCGCGCTGCCGTGGTAAGTGCGGTAGAGCAGGAAGGATTGCAGCAGTTCGGCATCACCCGCCACAAAGCCGGAACGCAGGCCGGGCACGTTGGAACGCTTCGACAGGCTGGTAAACATCACTATCCCTTTGCGGCCGCGCCCCAGCATTTCAGCCGCCTGCAAAGCCCCCAGCGGTTTGCGGTCGTCGAAATAAATTTCGGAATAGCATTCGTCTGAAGCGATGACGAAGCCGAATCGGTCTTGCAACGCAAACAATTCACGCCAGTCGTCAAGATTCATCACGCTGCCGCTCGGATTGTCGGGCGAGCAGACCAAAAGCAGCTTCACACGCGGCCAAACGTTGTCGGGAACGCAACGCCAGTCGGGCAAGTGGCGCGGCGGGCTGCTGTTGGCAAAGCAGACTTCGCCGCCACCCAACAGGGCGGCACCTTCGTAAATCTGATAAAACGGATTCGGGCAAACCACCACGCCGGTATCGTCCGCAACAGGGTCGAGCACCACTTGGGCGAAGGAAAACAATGCCTCGCGGCTGCCCAACACGGGCAGGATTTCCGTTTCCGCATCCAATTGCAGGCCGTCATAGCGGCGTGCCAGCCAACAGGCGCATGCTTGGCGCAATTCGGGCAGGCCCGCGGTCAGCGGATATTTGGCAAACTCCGCGCCCGCCACCTGTAAGGCATCGGTGATCACGGCGGGCGTGGGATGTTTCGGCTCGCCGATCTGCAACATAATCGGTACCAAGCCGTCGGGCGGATTGATGCCTTGCAAAGCCTCGCGCAAACGGGCGAAGGGATAGGGTTTGAGTTGTTTCAACAGGGAATTCATGATCATCAAAATGGCTGGTTGTAATCCGGCGGGATTCTAACAGAAGGAAAAGGCCGTCTGAAAAACTGTTTTCAGACGGCCTTCAATCGGTTATTGCCTCAGGCTACGCTAAAGCCCGCATCGGCAATGGCTTTTTTCACGGCATCCACATCCAAACCTTCGCTGTGGGTAACCACTACCACGCCGGTTTCAAAATTCGCATTCACCATGCGGACATTCGGCACGGCTTCGGCTTGTGCAATCAGTTTGCGGGAATCTTCCTTGCTGCTCATCCCGGTTACATCCAATTTCATTTGCGGCATATTTTTACCTCTTTAAAAGTATCCAATAAAAATGAGTAATCCATCAGCTTTCCCGACATCATTGTTATTGTCTCGGAAAATTTGAGTGCTGCGGTGTAATCTGTCTTCCCTGTCACTCGCAGCTTGGCAGATGCCGTGGGAAAGGAGATTTTTCGATTTTGCCTTTAATTGCATTCCTTGTCTATTTCGTTTAAGCATATTTTGTGCAAACAAGTATAATGGTTCATATTTAAAAACATATAACGCATTAATTGTCATAAATAATATTTACTCCTGCGCAACAAGCCAAAGATATAATATTTTCATAACCATACGAATCTTTACTACCTTTACCTAAAAACGGTTCGATACCCGCAATCGGCTGTTACCCCGTACTCCTCCATTCCGGGCAATTTTCTGTACAATGCGGCACCGTTTTCCAAACAATTCCATTAAACACATCATGACCGGTATCTTTTCCAAACTCGAAGCTTTCTGGTGCCGCCCGCCAGTATATTGGCTGCTGATTCCCCTGCTGGCCGCCGCCACGCCGCTCACTTTCGCCCCTTACTACCATTTCTGGCTGATGCCTTTGTTGTTCGCGGCCTTCATCCGCCTGCTGGAGCTCCGTCCCGACGTTCGAACCCGCAGTGCCTACCTGTTTGGCCTGGTTGCCTACACCGTTCAGTTTTATTGGATACACACCGCCCTGCACGACGTTTCCGGCCTGCCCAATCTCTACGCCCTCCCCCTCACCATGCTGCTGCCGGCCTATCTGGCACTGTTCCCCGCCACCGCTGTTTGGCTCTGGAACCGCATCCGTTTAAACCGTTGGCTGCATACCGGCCTTGCACTGCCGGTTTTTTGGACATTGGCGGAATTTGCCCGCGAACGTTTGCTGACCGGATTCGGCTGGGGGGCGTTGGGTTATTCCCAAATTGCCGACCACGCCCCACTGGCCGGTTTCGCTCCTTTGGGCGGCATTCATTTGGTTACATTCGCCACCGCGTTACTCGGTGCATGGCTGGTTTTACTGGTGGACAACAAAGGCCGTCTGAAAAAACGCTTGGCCCTTGCCTGCGCCGTTGCGGCATTATTATTCGGCGGCCATATCGCCAAGCAAACCGATTTCACCCAACCCACAGGGCAAACCGCCACTGTTGCCCTGGCTCAAGGCAATATCGAACAACACTTAAAATTCCGCAACGACCAAGTCCTGCCGACTTTGGATCGTTATTTCCGACAAATTACCGCCACGCACGCCGATATCGTCATCCTGCCCGAAACGGCATTCCCCGTGATGCTGCAAGAACTGCCTGACCACATCATTGCAGAATTTGCCGAACAGGCCCGTCAAAACGGCAGCGCCTTAGCTGTCGGCACCATGCAATACACGGCTGACGGTATGAATTATCAAAATGCCGTCGTCGATCTGACCGATTACCGCATAGGAGCGGCCAATATTCCGTTTTACGCCAAAAACCACTTGGTTCCGTTCGGCGAATACAAACCCCTGCCGTCCTTAACCGCCCCGCTCTATCAAATGATGGATATGCCCTTGTCTGATATTCTGCACGGCGGAGAGGTGCAAAAACCGTTTTCCATGAAAAACCAACAGGTAGCATTCAATATTTGTTATGAAGACGGTTTCGGCGACGATTTAATCGCCTCCGCCAAACAATCCACCCTGCTCGCCAACGCCAGCAACCTGGCTTGGTACGGCGATTCCAATGCCATGTTCCAACATCTGCAGCAATCGCAAGCGCGCGCATTGGAACTGGGCCGCTACATGGCCAGAGCCACTAATACCGGCGCGACCGCCATCGTAGACAACAAAGGACGCATCATTGCCATGGCTCCCGCCAATACGGCAACCGTATTGAAAGAAGAAATTCAAGGCTATCAGGGAGAAACACCTTATATGCGTTTGGGCGGTTCTTTGCCGTTCATCGGCCTATTGTCCGTATTCGCGGCGGTTTTTCTGGCTGTCGGGCTCAAACGAAGCACATGAAGAAAGCCTTCAAGTGAAGCAGACAAAAAATACCGGAACCGCTTGATGGCTCCGGTATTTTTATAGTCATTACAAAAACTTTGCCTCAACAGTTTTACGGCACCCTGAGATTTTAGGCAAAAAAATGCACACATTTTTTCAAATGTGTGCCAAGTCTACAAAGGAGAAATAGAGGAGAAACTGTTAAGCTGCTATTGCAAGCCACTTAACGGGCGTAATTATCTTGCGGAACCCATTTCCGGTCAAGCCCTTTCTTCTTTTTTTGCAATAACAGCACTATTCTTATCAAAAAATATACGAAAAAGGAAAAATAAACAAAATCGAATTTTATTTTTTTCAATTTCAATCAAAAATGAGTTGCACACAAAAAAATGCACACATTTTTTCAAATGTGTGCCAAGTCTACAAAGGAGAAATAGAGGAGAAACTTATTAAGCCGCAACCAGCGACTTAACAAAGCGAATTATGAGCAAAAAACCATCTGCCGTCAAATTTTTTGCCACCTATAAAAATAATCTGCCTCTTTTTAGCCACACTCCGCCATATTCTTTTCTGTTCGTTTTGCAACAAATAATCAAAACAGAGTATTCCAAAATAAGCACGCCCTCCAATATCAAGTATAGAAAGCGATTGCAACTTCACCCTAAAAATCGTTTCAAACGGAAATTCACCTTATTTCCTATGAAAGTCCCTGTTCAGACGGCCTCATGCCGCCTAAAAACCGATTAGCCATTCTTTCTTTGGAAATCGGCCATAAATTCCACCAGCGCGGCCACGCCTTCTATCGGCATGGCATTATAAATGCTGGCGCGCATACCGCCCAACGTTTTATAGCCTTTCAGTTGGCGCAATCCGCACAATGCCGCCTCCTGTGCGAAACGTTCGTCCAATCCCGCATCCCCCGTGCTGAAGATAACGTTCATCTGCGAACGTGCGTCCGGATGTATTGCATTCCGATAAAAACCGCCGCTGCCGTCTATCGCACGGTACAACATATCGGCCTTGCGGCGGTTGATAAACGCCATTTGCCCAACACCCCCCTGAGTCTGCAACCAGCGCAGCACCAATCCCGCAATATAAATCGGATAGGTCGCCGGCGTGTTGTACATGCCTTGTCTTTCAACATGTGCCTTGTAATTCCATACCGCCGGTACCGAATCCGGACAGCGGTCCAACAAATCCTCGCGAATGATGACGATGGTTACGCCTGCCGGGCCGAGATTTTTTTGCGCACCCGCATAAATCACGCCGAAATCGGCGACATCAATCGGCCGGGACAGAATTTCGGAAGACATATCGCATATCAAAGGAGGGAAGCCGTCTGAAAGATTGGGCATCTGCCTGTATTGCAGGCCGTGTACGGTTTCGTTGGCAACAAAATGGACAAAAGCCGAATCCCTGCTTATATCCCACTCGCTTACGGGCGGTAGGTCGCAATAATCATATTGCGTGCCGCCGTGCGCAGCCAAATGGATTTCTGCCGCCGTGGATTTTTCCATCTGACGGTGCGCGGTTTGCGACCAATTTCCGGTAACCACCGAATCTATCCGTTTGAAGCCGTGGGAGAAGTTCATTGCCACCTGACTGAATTGCGCACTCGCCCCCCCTTGCAGGAACAATATCTTGTAATTGTCCGGCACATTTAAAAGCAGGCGCAAATCCTGTTCGGCATGATAAAGGATGCTTTGAAACTCGGCTGAACGATGGCTCATACTCATTACCGGGATGCCGGTACCGTTGTAATCGAGCATTTCCTGTTGCGCGGTATGCAATACGGCAGCCGGCAGCACGGCGGGACCGGCGGAAAAATTGTAGACGGTATTCATGTTCGGACTCTCTATTCTGACTTTCCCGTTTACGGGATGGCGTTTCCGCCGCCTGTTTGAACCATATTGAAACTATGCTTTCAGACGGCCTCGTAAAGCGCCTGATTTTATGCCCGGCAAACAGTTTCGGCAAGAAACCCGACCACCGCGCAAAAAATCAAGGCCGTCTGAAACCGCTGAAATTTAACCGCTTTTCTTTTCTGTCCAAACACGATATAATCCGCAGAATTTTTCAAGTCAAACTGAGAAATGGCCATCGGGCCATTTTTTTATTTTCTCCGGAAGGAAAAATGGACATTCAACAAATATTGGACAAAACCCTGCCGGGTTTGGGTTACGAACTGGTGGATTTCGAGCTGACGGCACAAGGCATCTTGCGGGTCTTTATTGACAAGGAAGGCGGAATTACCGTCGAAGACTGCGCCACAGTCAGCAACCACCTCAGCCGCCTGTTTATGGTGGAAGACGTAGACTACAAAAACCTCGAAATCTCCAGCCCGGGGCTCGACCGCCCGCTGAAAAAAGCGGCAGATTTCGTCCGCTTTGCCGGACAGCAGGCAAAAATCAAAACCCGCCTGCCGATAGACGGACAGAAAAACTTTATCGGCCGTATCGAGGCGTGTGAAAACGATATCGTTACACTCTCTTTCGACGGCAAGACCGCCTCCATCGAGATCAACAATATCGACAAAGCCCGCTTAAAACCGGAATTTAAATTTTAATAACACGATTAATCGGAAACATTTTTAGGAGATAAAACATGAGTCGCGAAATGCTGCAACTGGCCGAAGCATTGGCCAGCGAAAAGAATGTAGACACCGACGTAGTGTTTGACGCACTGGAATTCGCCCTATCCACGGCTGCAAAGAAAAAAGCCGGCCGGGAACACATGGACGTGCGCGTCGAAATCGACCGGAATACCGGCGAACACCGCACCTTCCGCCGCTGGCTGATTGTGGCCGATGAGGATTACACCTATCC
This sequence comes from Neisseria sp. P0008.S010, assembly GCF_051962715.1. NCBI lineage: Bacteria > Pseudomonadati > Pseudomonadota > Betaproteobacteria > Neisseriales > Neisseriaceae > Neisseria > Neisseria sp. P0008.S010. Next base: position 35,754 of record NZ_JBQCVA010000016.1, on the reverse strand, counting down.
CGATGTGGAAAAAACCATTGAGGAAATCCAAGAAGAAATCCCCGGCACCACCATCCAAATCGGTGAATACTACGAAGAGCAAATCGAAAACGAAGGCTTCGGCCGCCAAGCCGCAATGACGGCCAAGCAGATTATCCTGCAACGCATCCGCGATGCCGAACGCGAAAAAGTCCTGAACGACTTCCTCGCCACCCGGGAAGACATCGTTATCGGAACAGTGAAAAGGGTCGAACGCCACGGCATCATCGTGGAACTCGTTCCGGGCAAACTGGACGCGCTCATCCCGCGCGACCAATCCATTCCGCGCGAAAATTTCCGCAGCGGTGACCGCATCCGCGCCCTGTTTTTGCGTGTTGAAGAAATCGGCCAATCCGGACGCAAACAAGTCATCCTCAGTCGCACCTCGCGCGAATTCCTGGCCAAACTGTTTGAACAGGAAGTACCGGAAATTGCAGACGGCCTGCTGGAAATCCGCGAAGCCGCACGCGATCCCGGCCATCGCGCCAAAATCGCCGTCAAAGCCAACGACCAGCGCATCGATCCCCAGGGAACCTGTATCGGCGTACGCGGCAGCCGCGTCAATGCCGTTACCAACGAAATCGGCGGCGAACGCATTGACGTAGTACTGTGGTCACCGGATACGGCACAATTCGTCATCAACGCACTGTCGCCTGCAGAAGTCAGCCGCATTGTGATTGATGAGGACCATCATGCAGTCGATGTCATCGTTGCCGAAGACCAATTGGCATTGGCCATCGGCCGGGGCGGACAAAACGTCCGCCTGGCCGCCGACCTCACCGGCTGGCAGCTCAACATCATGACCGTTACTGAAGCCGAAGAGCGTCATGCCGCCGAAGATGCCGCGCTGCGCAGCCTGTTTACCGAACATCTGGATGTCGATGAAGAAACGGCCGATGTTTTGGTACAGGAAGGCTTTGCCTCATTGGAGGAAATCGCCTATGTGCCGTCTGAAGAATTGGAAGAAATCGGTTTCGATGCCGCCACCGTCGATACATTGCGCAACCGCGCCCGCGACGCCATCCTTACCCAGGCGATGGCGCAAGAAGAAAAACTGGAAGAAATCGCCGAAGACCTCCGCACACTGGACGGTATAGACGAAGACCTCCTGCGCGACCTGGCACAGGCCGGCATCACAACACGCGACGGTCTGGCAGAACTGTCGATAGACGAATTGCGTGAAATTACCGGCGTAGAACCCGGCGAAGCAGAAAAAATCATTCTTGCCGCCCGGGCACACTGGTTTGAAACAGACGAACAATAAGGAGGGGCTGTCGTATGAGTAACAGCACAGTAGAACAATTTGCAGCCGAATCGAAAATGTCGGTGGAGCGGATGCTGGAGCACCTGAAGAAGCACGGCATCAACAAAAACAGCGGCAGCGACATGCTGACCAATGCCGACAAAGCACAATTAAGCGCGCAAACCGTCGGCACCATCCGCATCAACCGCACCAAGGTCGAAAAAACCACGGTTGACGGCGTAGCGGTCGAACGCCGACGCAGCCGGAAAGTAGTCGTCCCTTCCGCCGACGAACAACTCGCTGCCGCCAAAGCCGCGCAGGAAAAAGCGGCGCAAGAAGCCGCTGCCGCAGCCGAAGCCGAGGCGGCCAAAGCGGCGGCGGAAGCCGAAGCTGCCAAAGTACGCGCCGCAGCCGAACAGCGTAAAGCTCAAGAGGCTGAAAAAGCGGCAACAGCGGACCTTCAGACGGCCTCACCCGAACCGGCCGAGCCGAAAGAAGAAAAAACCGAACAGGAAATCAAACCGGCCAAAAAAGGCCGGGAGAAAAAAGCCAAAACCCCACCGCAACCGGTAGAAGTCGTCAATGCCGCCGAAGCCGAGCGCCGTGCCGAAGAAGAACGCCGCGCCCAAGCCTTCCGCGAACACCAGGCTGCGCTGCTGAGAGAAAAACAGGAGCGCCAAGAACGCCAGGAACGGCGTGAAGCCGCCAAAAAACAGGCGGCGGAAGAAGCGCGTGCAAGCAAAGCCGGCGAACAGCGCACCGCCAAACCGAGCGAGAAAAAACCCCTGTCGGCATCGGCAAACAAACCGGCTTCCGCACATGCTGCGGCATCAGAGCCCAATCCGAGCAGCGGCAGCCGTAAAAAAGACGAACGCCGCAATCATCACGATGATGAAGGTCAAAGCCGAAATGCCAAAGGCAAAGGAGGCAAAGGCGGACGCGACCGCAATGCGCGCGGCAGCGGTGATGAAGAGCGCGTGCGCGGCGGCAAAAAAGGCAAAAAACTCAAACTCGAGCCGAACCAACACGCCTTCCAAGCACCGACCGAACCCGTCGTTCACGAAGTCTTGGTTCCGGAAACCATCACTGTCGCCGATTTGGCACACAAAATGGCCGTCAAAGGCGTGGAAGTGGTCAAAGCCCTGATGAAAATGGGCATGATGGTAACCATCAACCAATCCATAGACCAAGATACCGCCCTGATTGTGGTGGAAGAACTCGGTCACATCGGCAAACCCGCCGCTGCCGACGACCCTGAAGCCTTCTTGGACGAAGGTGAGGAGCTCATCGAAGCGGAAGCCCTGCCCCGTCCGCCCGTCGTTACCGTGATGGGCCACGTCGACCACGGTAAAACCTCGCTGCTTGACTACATCCGCCGCGCCAAAGTGGTTCAAGGCGAAGCGGGCGGCATTACCCAACACATCGGCGCATACCACGTTCAAACCCCGCGCGGCGTAGTTACCTTCTTGGACACCCCGGGTCACGAAGCGTTTACAGCCATGCGTGCACGCGGCGCCAAAGCCACCGACATCGTGATTCTGGTGGTTGCTGCCGACGACGGCGTAATGCCGCAAACCGTAGAGGCCATTGCCCACGCCAAAGCGGCAGGTGTGCCGATTGTGGTTGCAGTGAACAAAATCGATAAGGAAGCCGCCAATCCGGAACGCATCCGTCAAGAGCTGACCCAACACGAAGTCATTCCCGACGATTGGGGCGGCACTACGCAGTTTATCGATGTATCGGCCAAAAAAGGCATCAATATCGACGCATTGCTTGAGGCCGTCTTGCTTGAAGCCGAAGTATTGGAACTGACTGCACCGGTGGAAGCACCCGCCAAAGGCATCATCGTCGAAGCCCGTCTGGACAAAGGGCGCGGCGCGGTAGCCACTTTGTTGGTACAAAGCGGCACATTGAAAAAAGGCGACATGCTGCTGGCCGGAACAGCCTTCGGCAAAATCCGCGCCATGATGGACGAAAACGGCAAAGCCATTACCGAAGCCGGCCCGTCCATCCCGGTGGAAATCCTCGGTTTGTCGGATGTACCCAATGCCGGCGAAGACGCCATCGTGTTGGCCGACGAGAAAAAAGCACGCGAAATCGCCCTCTTCCGCCAAGGCAAATTCCGCGACGTGCGTCTGGCCAAACAACAGGCCGCCAAGCTGGAGAACATGTTCAGTAACATGGGCGAAGGCCAAGTGCAGAACCTATCGGTCATCATCAAGGCAGACGTACAGGGTTCCTACGAAGCACTCGCGGGCAGCCTGCAAAAATTGTCTACCGACGAAGTACGCGTGCAAGTCCTGCACAGCGGCGTGGGCGGCATTACCGAAAGCGACGTCAATTTGGCGATTGCTTCGGGCGCGTTCATCATCGGCTTCAACGTGCGCGCGGATGCATCCGCCCGTAAACTGGCCGAAAATGAAGACGTGGAAATCCGCTACTACAACATCATCTATGATGCCATCGACGATGTGAAAGCGGCCATGAGCGGCATGCTGTCTCCTGAAGAAAAAGAGCAAGTTACCGGTACGGTGGAAATCCGCCAAGTCATCAGCGTATCGAAAGTCGGCAACATCGCCGGCTGTATGGTTACCGACGGCGTGGTCAAACGCGATTCCCATATCCGCCTCATCCGCAACAACGTAGTTGTCCACAGCGGCGAACTGTCCTCGCTCAAACGCTATAAAGACGACGTCAAAGAAGTCCGCATGGGCTTCGAATGCGGCCTGATGATCAAAGGCTACAACGACATCATGGAAGGCGACGTACTGGAATGCTTCGACATCGTCGAAGTTGCCCGTTCGCTGTAAACACACACAGACCAAAGGCCGTCTGAAAACTTTTCAGACGGCCTTTTTATATCCGACAAACATTTTTCAATGATGTATAGTGGATTAAATTTAAACCAGTACGGCGTTGCCTCGCCTTGCCGTACTATCTGTACTGTCTGCGGCTTCGTCGCCTTGTCCTGATTTAAATTTAATCCACTATAAAAGCGAAACGAATGGCGACTATTCCCCTTCTTCTCCATCCCTCGCTACAGGCTTGAACAATCTTGCCGCCAGCAAACCGAGTTCGTACAAAATAACCAACGGGACAGCCATCAAAACTTGCGACAGCACATCCGGCGGAGTAATAACCGCCGCCACGACAAACGCGCCCACAACCACATAGGGCCGCGCACTTTTCAGTTGCGCCAACGACACCACGCCCATCCTGTGCAGCAGCACCACGACAATCGGCACTTCAAACGTCGCACCGAAGGCCACAAACATACCCAGCACAAACGACAAATATTTGTCGATATCGGTCGCCATGCTGACCCCCTGCGGGGTAACGCTTGTTAAAAACCGGAACACAATCGGAAAAACGGCAAAATAGGCAAAGGCCATACCGCAGGCAAACAGAATCAGGCTGGACAACACCAGCGGCACAATCAGGCGTTTTTCGTTTTGATACAGCGCGGGAGCGACGAAAGCCCAAATCTGATACAGCGTATGCGGCAGCGTGGCTAAAAACGCAGTCATCAGGGCGACCTTAATCGGCACGAAAAACGGCGCAATCACATCGGTGGCAATCATCTGCGTCCCCTGAGGCAGAGACGCCATCAGCGGCTGGGCGACAAACGTATAAAGCGGCTGGGCAAACGGGATGACGGCAAAAAAAGCGGCCAGCATCACCAGCATAATCCACACCAAACGCCGGCGCAGTTCGACCAAATGTTCAATCAGGGTTTGAGTTTGCTCTGTCATCTCAATCTCGCCGACATTACGGTGAATCCGCTTTAAAGCAAGACGGCGTTACGCCGCCCTGTCCGGATTAGAGCTTAATCACTATAAAATCGAAAATATGGGGAATATGAAAAACATCGGAAAGCGAAGCCGACCGACTCCGCCTATCTTTTCAGACGGCCTTGGCGGCGGACGCGGAGTTGCGGCCTCGGATGAAAACGCGGGCGCAAATCGCGACGGCGGCCCATTGCCTGACGGCGCAGGGTAACCATATGGAAAGGGGCGGCATCATCATACCGCGTCCCGCCGGCGTGCAGGCCGTCGTCCGTCCCTATGCCGAAATCGGCCGGCGTACGCTGCGGCGGCAACCGCTCCCAAGCGGGGAGTTCGGGGTCTATGCCCTCCGCCTGACTTTGCAATGCATGGCGTGCATCACGCCAACCTTCCTGCGCTTCACGGACGGCCGCCTGAAAATCCTCTTTGACTTCCGACAACCCTTCGGCATCCATTTGGCGGCTGAGTTCGTTTTTCACGCCGCTGACGAAACGCTGCAAACGCCCCAGCCACAATCCGGCCGTACGCGCCACCTTCGGCAGCCGCTCCGGCCCCAGCACCACGAGCGCAACAACGCCGGTCAGCAGCATCTCGCTGAAACCGAGGTCGAACATGGCTTAGGCTTGCTTATCGTCTTTGTCGGCCTCGGTCTGCTTCTCGGCCGGGCGGGCATCTGCCTCTTCCGATCCATCATTCAGGCCTTTTTTGAAGTCGTGCACCGCGCCGCCCAAATCTTTGCCGATGTTGCGTAATTTTTTGGTACCGAATACCAACACTACAATCAGCAGCACAATCAGCCAATGAGAAATTCCGCTCAAACCCATTTTAAAATCCTTACGTTAAATCTATTCAATGCGGAAACCCGCTTTCAGACGGCCTGATATTCAAACCGGCGTACCCATGATATGCACATGGAGGTGGAACACTTCCTGACCGCCGCCGCTGCCGGTATTGATTTGGGTTTTAAACCCGTTGCGCAGGCCGTGTTCGGCGGCCAACTGCGGCACTTTCAGCATCATTTTGCCCAGCAGGGCCTCGTGCTGCGGCCCGGCGTGTGCCAGCGAATCGAAATGTTCTTTCGGAATCAGCAGTAGATGGACGGGCGCGGCGGGGCGTATATCTTTGAAGCAGAGCATCTCGTCGTCTTCGTACACCACCGAAGCTGGGATTTGTTTGTCTGCGATTTTGCAGAAGATGCAGTCGGTCATCATGAATTCTCCGGTAAGCCGCCTTGCGGTATTTCCGCTTGGGGCAAAGAGGTCGGATTGTAATACAAAAACACCGTCCGCGCCTTTCAGACGGCCTAATATCAGCCCTGAGGGCGCGCGGCCTTTTCCACCAGCCCCGACAAACCTTGCCGCCGCGCCAGCTCGCGAATCACATCTTCCGCCCGCAAGCCGTGATGCGCCAGCAGCACCATGCAGTGAAACCACAAATCGGCGGTTTCGTAAACAAGGTGTTCGCCGCCGCCGTCTTTCGAGGCCATCAGCACTTCGCCGGCCTCCTCGATTACTTTTTTCAAGATTTTGTCGCCGCCTTTGGCAAGCAACCCGGCCACATATGATTCGTCCGGATTGCCGCCCTTGCGCGAATCGATCACATTTTGAATTTCAGACAATATCCTGTCATCCATCATTCTTCTCCCAATGAATTGCCGCAGATTGAGGCCGTCTGAAAACCGCCTTCCCGTTTCAGACGGCCTGCAACTTTAAGGTTTTGCACCGTAGATGGCCTTTTCGTCCTTCAGCACCGCATCAACCGCCTGCCAGCCGCCGTCTGCCTGCCAAACGCGGTAGAAGCAGCTTTCCCGCCCCGTATGGCAGGCAATGCCGCCCTGCTGTTCAATCTGCATCACCAGCGCGTCGCCGTCGCAATCGAGCCGCAGTTCGTACACTTTCTGCACATGCCCCGACTCCTCGCCCTTCATCCACTGTTTCTGCCGGGAACGGCTGTAATAATGGGCAAAACCGGTTTCCACCGTTTTTTGCAGCGCCTCGGCATTCATCCATGCCACCATCAGCACGCGGCCGCTGTGCCTGTCTTGCGCGATGGCGCACAACAAGCCTTTGTCGTCGAATTTCACCGCGCCCAGCAATTCTTCATACATGCCGTTTCGTCCTTTATCCTTCCGTTGTTCAGACGGCCTGCTATTTCTTCACCGCCGTGTCGATGATGCAGGAACCGGCGATTTGCTTGTCGGGCAGGCCGACTATCTGTTTTTCGTCCGCAGGCGCACCGCCATAGCATGAAATCGCGCTGAGCGAATTTTTCGGCGAACCGTCGATGATTTTATCGCTGTAAATCATATAGGCGAAGGCTTTGCGCTTGGCATCGTAATACCGCATGATTTGCATGCTCTTAAAGGCAAAGCTCGCGCTGCGCTTAAACACCTGCTGCGGCTTGGCCACCGCCTGTTCGTTGAATTCGATCGCATTGCCGGTCTGCACGCATGACACCGATGCGTCGCTGGCATCCTCTTCCAAATTCACCGCCTCTTTCAAGCCGCCCTTTTTCGCATACGACAAATAACAGGTGATGCCTTTCACATCGGCATCGTCGAAACCTTCTATTTCGATACGGTCGTTTTTGCCCAGCACGCGGAATACGGTGCTGGCATTGCCGATTTTGTCGGTTTCGGAATCGCAGGCGGCCAAGGCCGAAACGGCCAGACCCAAACAAACGGCTTTGATGATGTGCATGGATTTTCCTTAATTGATGTGTGTAGGCACGCTATTTTGCCACACGGCGGCACGGTTTTAAAATCAACGTTGCAAAAACCGCGCTTTTCCCGGCATGAAAACATAAACGGCGGCGGCGCAAACCGCCTCCAACCGCCGTATAATGCCCATCCCCACCGCAGCCCTTGCAAAAGGCCGTCTGAAAAATGAAACGCAAAATATCTACCCTGCTCTACCTGATTACATTCTTGCTGACCTTATTCGCCGTTTATTGCAGCCATCATGCCGCCCAACCCGCACACCTGCCGCCGGAAGCTTCAGACGGCCTGTCCGCCGCATGGTGGCTGGAACGCAGGATGTACGCCGTATTGTCCGCCTGGGCGGCAGGCACGGCCGCCACGGTGCTGCTGCGGCAAAACCCGTTCGAACGGGTGGCTTTGGCGGTATTGTTTTTCTGCCTTTACGGCTTGGTTGCGGCATTCGTCTAACCAAACGCATCGCAGGCAAACCCGGCCCGCCCTACGGCATCTCCCGCGCCATATCGCGGATTATCGTAAGTGAAAACGGAAACGCCCCTCACCGCCGTAGTGAATTAAATTTAAACCGGTGCGGCGTTGCCTCGCTTGTCGTACTATCCGTACTGTCTGCGGCTTCGTCTCCTTATCCTGATTCAAATTTAATCCACTATACCAGGACACCCTCCAAGCAATCCGTCATCAAACAAAAAGGCCGTCTGAAAACCTTGGCAACAGGTTTTTCAGACGGCCTCATTGTCTCGCCAGGCTTACACGCCGCGCAACAATTCGTTCACGCTGGTTTTGGCGCGGGTTTGCGCGTCCACTTTTTTCACGATAACCGCGCAATACAGGCTGTGGCTGCCGTCTTTCGCGGGCAGGCTGCCGGACACGACCACCGAACCGGCAGGGACGCGGCCGTAGTGAATTTCGCCGGTTTCGCGGTCGTAGATTTTGGTGGACTGACCGATGTACACGCCCATGGAAATCACACTGCCTTCTTCGACAATCACGCCTTCGACGATTTCGGAACGCGCGCCGATGAAGCAGTTGTCTTCGATGATGGTCGGACTGGCCTGCAGGGGTTCGAGTACGCCGCCGATGCCGACGCCGCCGCTCAGGTGGACGTTTTTACCGATTTGGGCGCAAGAGCCGACGGTCGCCCAGGTATCAACCATCGCGCCTTCGTCCACATACGCGCCGATATTGACGTAAGACGGCATCAAAACGGTGTTTTTGCCGATGAAGCTGCCGCGGCGCGCCACGGCACCGGGTACGGCGCGGAAACCGGCGGCGCGGAATTTTTCTTCGCTCCAATCGGCAAATTTGGTCGGCACTTTGTCGAAGTATTTGTTTACGCCGTCGTTTTGCACTTCGTTGTCTTGGATGCGGAAGGAAAGCAGCACGGCTTTTTTCGCCCATTCGTTGACTTTCCATTGCCCCACGCCCAGGCGTTCGGCCACGCGCAGGCTGCCGGAATCGAGTTGGCGGATGGTTTCCAACACGGCTTCTTTGACTTCGGGGGTAACGGTGGCCGGCGTGATGTCGGCGCGGTTTTCAAAGGCGGTTTCGATGATGTTTTGCAATGACATGTTTTTCCTTTCGGGTAGTGAAATGGGATTTCAGTGCGAAAGGCCGTCTGAAAGCGCGGTTTTGATGCTTTCAGACGGCCTTTTTCATGGTGCGCTGTTTACAGGCCGGACAGGGCGGCGGTGTCGTGCGCGATCATCAGTTCTTCGTTGGTCGGCACCACGACGACGGCAGGCGTTTGGCCTTTCGGGCTGATGATGCCTTCTTTGCCGAAGCGTACATCCACATTGGCCTGCTCGTCGAGTTTCAAGCCCAGGAAGGCCAAATGGGCGACGGTTTGGGCACGGACGACATCGGAGTTTTCACCGATGCCGCCGGTGAACACCAGCGCGTCGATGCCGCCGGCGGCCACGGCCATGGCGGCAATGTATTTGGCCAGGCGGTAGGCGGTAACGGCCATGGCCAATTTCGCGCCTTCATGACCTTCGGCTGCGGCTTCTTCCACGATGCGGCAGTCGTTGGACAGTTCGGAAATGCCCAGCAGGCCGGATTTTTTGTTCAAGAGGTCGCTGACTTCTTCCACGCTCATGCCTGCATTGGCGGCCAAGAACGGGTAAATGCCGGCATCAACGTCACCGCTGCGCGTACCCATCACCAAGCCTTCCAGCGGGGTGAAGCCCATGCTGGTATCTTGGGATTCGCCGTTTTTCACGGCGGTGATGGATGCGCCGTTGCCCAGATGGGCGATGACCAGGCGGCAGTCTTTCACGTCTTTGCCGATGATGCGGGCGGCTTCGGGGGCGACGAAGCGGAAGCTGGTGCCGTGGAAACCGTAGCGGCGGAAGGCGTATTTTTTATACAGGGCGCGCGGTACGGCGTAGGTGTAAGCGTGTTCCGGCATGGTTTGGTGGAAGGCGGTGTCGAACACGGCAACGTTGGGCAGGCCGGCAAAAATGGCTTGCGCGGCGCGGATGCCGGTCAGGTTGGCCGGATTGTGCAGCGGGGCGAGCGGGATGCAGGCTTCCAGTTGGGCGATGACTTCGTCGTTAATCAGGACGGACGCGCTGTATTTTTCGCCGCCGTGCACGACGCGGTGGCCGACGGCTTTCACATCGGCATCCAGGCCGTATTTTTTCAGTTCGTCCAAAAGTGCGCCGACTGCACCGGTGTGGTCGTGGCGGTCGGCCAGTTCCACGCGGTGTTTCTGACCGTCTTTTTTGAAGGTGATGTAGGCATCGGGGGTGGTCAGTTTTTCACCCAGGCAGCTCAGCAGCACTTCGCCGTTGTCGTTGTCGAGCACTGCGCCTTTCAAAGACGAGCTGCCGCAGTTCAATACTAAAATCAGGTTTTTGGACATTGTATTTTTCCTTCTTGTCGGTAAATGGGGAAACTTATGTTTCAGACGGCGTGCATTATACAGACAGTCTGACGGGATATGTGGAAACTTCGGCGCGGATTCGGCCGGCTGCGGTTGCGCGGCGATGTTTTGAGGCCGTCTGAAAACATATCGGTCGGGAATATGTTTTCAGACGGCCTTTCTGTGTGCGGCGGCATCTGCCCGGCAAACGCTATTTGTCTTCCGGCTTGGCCTGTTCTTGTTCCGGCGTTTCCGCATCCGCAACTTCTGCAATTTCAGTTTCGGCTTCGGCCTTATCTTCGGCCGCCGCTTCGCCTGCGGCGTTTTCAGACGGCCTGACCGCTTCTTCCGCCGCTTCGGTTTGCAAACCGGTTTGGCTTGCCGGTTCGACGGTTTCGGCTTGGATTTGCTCCGCCGCGCTTTGCCGTCCGTCCGACTCTGCGGCGGGCAGCACCGAACCGGCCAGATAGCCCAGCGTAACGGCTTTGTCGCTGCGCTTGGCCAGTTGTTCTTGCAGCGCTTCTTTGCCCATCAGGGTTTGCGCGCCGTTGCTCAGGTGGCGGATGACGTTTTGGTAGCTGCGGTTCAACGCGTCCACCGCTTCTGCGGTGTCGGCAAAATGTTGGTCCACGCGGCTGCGGTAGTCGTCCAGTTCCTGCTTCAAGGCTTCCCGCTCGCTTGCCTGCCGCGACTGTTTGCCGCGCAGGAACAGCCACGCCAGCAGGAAGCCGGCGGCCAAACCGGCCGTTGCGGCCAAAACCAACATGGAAACGGTAGGTGCATTCATTTCGTTTGTCCTTTCGGGTTGTTTGGAAAGTTTTACCGACAACAGGCCGTCTGAAAATACACTAAACAGTTCGTCTTGCTTTCAGACGGCCTCCGGTTGTCATTCTCTCTTACGGATGGGCGGCAATAAAGGCGGCCACTTGTTCCTGACCGGTCAGCGCGCCGCACACTGCTTCTTTGCGGATGCGTTTGGCCAGCCCGGCCAAAACTTTGCCCGGCCCGCATTCGACGGATTCGGTGATGCCTTCATCAACCAGGCTGTTTACGGTTTCCGTCCAACGTACGGGGCTGTAAAGCTGGCGGACCAGTGCGTCTTTGATTTGCGCGGGGTTGTCGTAGGAGGCGACGTCGGCGTTGTGGATGACTCGGATTTTCGGTGTGGCGATGTTGGTGTTTTGCAGTGCCTCAGCCAATTTGTCGGCGGCGGGCTTCATCAGGCTGCAATGCGAAGGAACGGATACGGGCAACGGCAGGGCGCGTTTCGCACCTGCTTCTTTGGCGGCGTTCATGGCACGTTCGACGGCGGCGGTATGGCCGGCAATCACGACCTGCCCCGGCGAATTGAAGTTTACCGCTTCCACCACTTCGCCCTGCGCGGCGGCAGCGCACAGTTCTTTGACCTGTCCGTCCTCCAAACCCAAAATCGCCGCCATCGCGCCGACGCCCTGCGGTACGGCATTCTGCATCAATTCCGCACGCAGGCGGACGAGTTTGACCGCATCGGCAAAGGCCAGTGCTTCGGCAGCCACCAGCGCGCTGTATTCGCCCAAGCTGTGTCCGGCCACGACTTGCGGCAGTTTGCCGCCGGCTTCGAGGTAGGCACGGTATGTGGCTACGCCGGCAGCCAACATCAGGGGCTGGGTATTGACGGTTTGGCCGATTAAGTCGCTGTCTTCGCCGTTCATCATCGCCCACAGGTCTTGGCCGAGGGCGGCGGATGCTTCGCCAAAAGTATTTTTAACCACGCTTACGCCGTCGAAGCCGTCCATCATGTGCAGGCTCTGCGAGCCTTGGCCGGGGAAGAAAAATGCAAAAGACATAGGATTCCTTTCTCATGCTCAGGCCGGGATAACAATGGATACACCGTTATGGCCGCCTGTGTGTCTGTCGGTTGAAAAAATTGCCGCCGCAAAATGCACAAACCGCCATCTGCGGCAAAAACGGGATGGCGGAAAGTGTAACAGAAAGAGATACGCCGTTCTATGCTGCCGCATTCGGCGGCAGGCCGTCTGAAAACAAAGAGGTACATTTTCAGACGGCCTGAAGGCTTTATTCGGCAACCTGGATGTCGATGTCGGTCAGCAGCCATTGGCCGTTGCTGTGGCGTTTCAGACGGCCTTTCAGTACGTCGCCTTCTTGCGGTACGTAAAATTGGTTGAGGTGCTGGCCCAAGGCGAACACCGGGACGGACGGCTCGCTGGCCAACATGCCGAAACCACCATTTTTCTTGATGTCCCAAGTACTGACTTTGATGCGTACGATGTCGCCTTCTTTCACTGTTGCACCGCTTTCGGCAAACGGCTCGGCCGCCTGCATCCCCACTGGTGCGGGAGAAAGCGCGCAAGGACGGTTTTTGTCGTCCATACCGGCAATATAAGTGATTTCGTCGCCGACTTTGGGTTCGCGGTAACCGGCCGGCAGGTCTGCCGCCAAAAGCAACAGGCGGGCGGTCGTGTCGTCTTTATCGCGGACAACGCCTAACTGTTTGTCTTGAAACCAAGAAATGATAATACCGTAATGTTGGATTGCTTGCATGATGATACTCCGTAATGAATAGTGAATTATTGTCCTTTTGCCGTTTATCTAAAAAAACAACCGCTCGGCAGATGCGTGCATTATACTCATCCACCGAACGGTTGCAATAAATCTTTTTACGAATTTGTGTTAAATTTTCCCAATCAGTATCTTAACAATACTGCTCCCCAAGTAAAACCGCCGCCTATACCTTCCAGCAACAATATCTGGCCGCGCTTGATGCAGCCGCTTTTGATGCCTTCGTCCAATGCCAACGGAACGGATGCAGCTGAAGTATTGCCGTGGTTTTGCACGGTCACAATGACTTTGTCCAAGCTCAGGCCCAGATGTTTGGCAGTGCTGTCGATGATGCGCTTATTTGCCTGATGCGGTACGAGCCAGTCGATTTGTTCTGCGTGGTAGCCCGCTTCTTCCAATACTTCTTCCGCCACTTTGGCAAGGGTTTTAACGGCAAATTTGAACACGCCCGGCCCGTCCATTTCGACATACGGATTGCCGCAAATCTGTCCGCTGGCCATCTGAGCAGGCACTTTTAGTAAGTCCAAATAACCGCCGTCAGCTTGCAGCTTGCCGTGGATGATGCCTTCTTCGTCCGATGCGCCCAAAACGACCGCACCCGCACCGTCTCCAAACAGCACGCAGGTTGTACGGTCTTTCCAGTCCAAAATATGGCTGAATGTTTCCGCACCGATAACCAGTACTTTCTTAGCCATACCGCTTTTGATGTAGGCATTGGCGGTAACGATGGCATATATAAAGCCGGCGCAAACCGCCTGAACGTCAAATGCCGCGCAACCGGCAATGCCGAGCTTGTTCTGCACAATAGTGGCCGTAGACGGAAACTGCATATCGGGGGTTGCCGTAGCCAAAACAATCAGGTCGATTTCTTCCGCCGCCACACCCGCATCGGCCAATGCACGCTGTGCGGCAATCACGGCCAAATCGCTGGTTCTTTCATTTTCGGCGGCCAAGTGGCGGAATTTGATGCCGGTACGGCTGACAATCCATTCGTCCGATGTATCGACAAACTCGGCAAGATCATCATTACTGACACGCTTTTCAGGCAGATAGCTGCCGGAACCGAGGATTTTTGCATATTGCATGGCGCGTCCCTTTCTAAATTATTTGTAATGGCTGGATGAAAGATTCGGCATTGTAGGGAATGTCTGCCGTTTTCTCAATCAGGCAACAGGCCGTCTGAAAGGATTTCCGGTTTCAGACGGCCTGTATCACGACATATTTCGAGACTATGCCGAAGGGTTTAATCAATGTTGATGGCTGCCTGTTCGACTTCCAGTTTTTTGTCTGCCAAATGAGCCAGTTGGTCAGCCACGCCTTGCTGGATGCGGGTCAGACTGTCGGCCTTGGCTTCATGAAAGGCTTCTTCCAATGCATAACTGAAGCCGACCGCATCGGTACCGCCGTGGCTTTTAATCACCACACCTCGCAGGCCGAGGAATATGGCGCCGTTGAATTTGCGCGGATCCAGTTTGTTTTTAAAACCTTTCAAGGCCGGCATGGCAGCCAGCGCACCCAATTTGGTCAGCAGATTGGTTTGAAATTCCTGCTTGATTGCCGAACCCATAAAACGTACTGCGCCTTCTATGGTTTTCAACACGATGTTACCGACAAAGCCATCGGCAACTACGACATCCACATCTCCGCTGAAAATGCTACCGCCCTCTACATTGCCGACAAAGTTCAGCTTGCTGCCGCTGAGAAGTTTGAAAACTTGTTTGACAGTATCCGTGCCTTTGATGTCTTCGGTACCGACATTCAGCAAACCGACACGCGGCGCGCCCGCATTCGGATACAGTGCGTGCACCAATTCGCTGCCGATAACGGCAAACTGCACCAATTGCTCGGGTGTGCAGTCCACGTTTGCGCCCAAATCAAGCACCAGCGTCATGTGGCCATTTTGAGAGGGGATGAATTTGGCAATTGCCGGCCTCTCGATGCCTTGTATGGTTTTCAACACAAAGCGTGCGGTTGCCATCAACGCACCCGTATTGCCCGCAGACACCGCTGCCTGCGCCAAACCTTCCTTCACTTGATTCACGGCTATCCGCATGGAGGAATCTTTTTTGTTTTTCAGGGCAGACTGGGGCTGCTCATCCATCTCGACCACTTGTTCGGCATGGACGATTTGAATGCGGTCCATCGGTGCATTGGCAGCTTCCAATGCCTGCCGAACCTGCACCTCGTCGCCCACCATCAGTAAGCGGACATCGGCCTGCTGGCGTAAAAACAACAATGCTCCGGGGATGGTAACCGCCAAACCGGCATCGCCGCCCATTGCATCTACAGCCAAGGTAATCATAATTGCTCCATTCGCTAAAATATCGGTTGGCCATCCGGCAGATTATGATTCTGAAATCGATAAAGCATCAATCGAATCAACCTGCAAAAGCCGATCCGTATTTTTCAGACGGCCTTATCGTTCCGCACTGCTTTCCGCAGCCAGCATATTATGCGCAGTAATATCGTCGGCGTCCCACGGATAGTTAATCCACCAATCTTTGACGGTAATACCGCTGTAATAATGAATGCCTTGAGGTAGGATGCCTTTTTTCTCTTTGATTTTTTCGTGCAGCACGGCTACGCCGATTTCGACAAATTTTTCCTTTTGCAACTCATTCAGCACGAATTCCAAGGTTACTCGGGAATCATCTACCTCGTCCACCACCAAGATATTTTTGCCAACCAGGCTTTCCGGAATAGGATCCAGCCACTGGATTTTCTTGATTTCGTCATTGGTCTGGTAACCGAAATCATTGGCATAGTAGGCTGTAGTAACCGCATAAATCGGAATATTCAAAAAGCAGCGCAGAATACGCGCGGGAATAAATCCCCCGCCGCCAATGGCAATCATTGCATCATATTTCACACCGCCCGATTGAATTTTACCTGCCAATTCTTTTAATACCCGATGTATATCATCATAGGTATACCAAATTTTTTTAACCATAATCGTACATCCGCTGTTTTAACAGAAACAAAAACGGAAACCCGCAGACGGATTTCCGTTTTACATCCGCCTCGGGCTTATTCGCCTTTGGCTTTCATCACTTTGCGGCCACGGTACATACCGTTGGGCGAAATGTGATGCGGACGATGAACTTCACCGGTTGCGCTGTCCACAGACAGGGCAGGTGCAGTCAAAGCATCGTGCGAACGGTGCATACCGCGTTTAGAAGGGGATTTTTTGTTTTGTTGAACGGCCATTTCAAACTCCTATAAAATATTTACAAAAAGTTATTTGCTGCTTTTCAGCCCTGCCAATACCGCAAACGGATTGGGTTTATCTCGATTGACTGCCGCCATATTTTCCCCGGCACAGTGCTCATGCCGCGGCGAGTATGGCATCGCCATCAAAATTTGATCTTCCACCAACGTCCGAACCGACAATTCGCTATCCATCGGCATACCTTCCAATCCCTCATCGGAAAGCATGGCTTCATCCAACTTGGATTCATCGGCAAACAGAACAATACGCGCACCCTCATCCAAATCAAAACTCATGGGCTGCATGCACCGTTGACAAAGTAAATGCAAACATCCCTGCACTTTCAAATCCAAAAACGGACGCTGGAAGCGATCAATCCCGCCCTGCAAAACTACATACAGCGGGCTGTCTTTATCCGCAAAATATTCGTGCGACCATACCCGTTCGTCCAGCTCATGCAAAAACACTTCGCCTCGCAGGCTCTGCTTTTCGCCGGCAAACTCACCGGGGGTAATCAAATCAGGCTCTAACATAAACTGTGCATGATATAATTCCAACAATAGAACGTCAATGTTTTTACACAAAATGAAAACCACACTCCCCCTTATCTTGGGATCAGGTTCGATATTCCGGCAACAGCAACTGGCACGGCTCGGTTTGCATTTTCAGACGGCCTCACCTGATTTCGACGAAACGCCCCATTCCGGTGAAACAGGCGGGGACACGGCTTTACGCCTTGCCATCGGTAAAGCACAGTCACTGAAAACACGTTTCCCTGCCGCATTGATTATAGGTGCCGACCAAGTCGCATGGTGTGAAGGCCGGCAACTCGGCAAGCCGATGAGCGTAGCAAATGCACAACAAATGCTACAGGAATTAAGTGGCAAACAGATTACATTTTACAGTGCCGTCTGTCTGCTCAACACATTTTCAGACGGCCTCCAGCATCATGTAGACAAAACCGTCGTTACCATGCGGGAATTGACTTCGGAACAGATTGCAGCATATTTAAGACGCGAACCCGACGCCATATATTGTGCCGGAGCAGCCAAAAGTGAGAGCTTGGGAGCCGCCTTACTGGAAAAAGTTGAAACCTGCGACCCAAATGCACTGATCGGCCTGCCTATTTTCCGTTTAATCGACTTTTTACAGGCCGAGGGTGTAGATATTCTTTAGCCCTATTACTGCCCATCAAGCTAAACCCTAATTTTTTTATCATCTCAAAATATGCCTGCAATCCTTTACCTTATCCCCACACCTCTCGGTACACCCGACATGCCTTGCCTATTGCCCCACGAGCAACAGCAAATCGTGGGACTAACCAATTTTGTGGTTGAAGCCGAGAAAACTGCCCGAGCGCACCTCAAGCATCTAGGAATCACCACCCCCATCCGCGAACTGAACCTACATACACTCAATGAGCACACCGACCGTACAAAATTACCCGAGCTGCTCCGACCTTTGCAAGAAGGCCGAAGTATGGGGCTACTCAGCGAAGCAGGTTGCCCTGCCGTAGCAGACCCAGGGGCCGACTTGGTTGCACTTGCCCACCAATCCGGTTTTGAAGTACGCCCGTTAATCGGACCATCCAGTATTATGCTGGCTCTGATGGCATCTGGTGCAAACGGCCAAAATTTCACATTCAAAGGGTATCTCCCATCCGACAAAACCGAACGCATCCAATCTCTTAAACTACTCGAACAACAATCGAAACAGCAAAATTCAACCATCTTATTCATAGAAACACCATACAGAAACAATGCATTACTATCTGACGCAATCAACATCCTGCATCCACGAACCCGCTTATGTATCGCCTGTGATTTAACACTACCCACCCAACAAATTATCAGCCAAACCATTGATATCTGGCACACTTTATCTCCATTACCCGATTTAAAAAAACGTCCGACAATTTTTGTTTTACATGCTTAAACGCGCTTGTCAGTCTAAAAATATCAGACTATAATCTGCGTCTTAATCATTTCGGAATGTAGCGCAGCCCGGTAGCGCACTTCGTTCGGGACGAAGGGGTCGGAGGTTCGAATCCTCTCATTCCGACCAAACTAAATAGAAAAAAGCAGCTTTAAAAGCTGCTTTTTTCTATTTGGGATGATGGATGCATCACTGTAATAAAATTCGGCTAATTTCAATACCAAATAGCCGACAGCATAAGCTGAAAACGAAGAAGCACTGCGTCTTAACAACAATTACATCTATTCATGATTCTTTCAGACGGCCAAAAATAAAATCAATCTTGGCCGTCTGAAAATCTTTTTAAGCAGTCTTCTGCATGCTATTTATAAACTTATCAAATAGATAGGCGGCATCATGCGGTCCGGGACTTGCTTCAGGGTGTCCTTGAAAACTAAATACCGGCTGCCCCTTCAACTCAATCCCCTGCAAAGAACCATCAAATAAGGAACGGTGGGTAATTGTTACTGTATCAGGAAGAGTCTCTGCATCCACCTCAAAACCATGATTTTGGCTGGTAATCATTACTTTTCCGGTCAATAAATCCTGTACAGGATGATTGGCTCCATGATGCCCGAACGGCATCTTGCGGGTTTTCCCTCCTAACGCCAAACCAAGTAACTGATGCCCCAGGCAGATACCAAATAACGGTTTTTTACTATCCAAAAGCTTCTGGACAGCTGTAATCGCATAATCGCAGCTTTGCGGATCCCCGGGACCATTTGATAAGAAAATACCATCAGGATTCATCGCCAAGACTTCTTCTGCCGGAGTCTGCGCCGGCACGACCGTCAATCGACACCCCCTAGCTGCAAGCATACGCAAAATATTGGTTTTTACACCATAATCATAAGCCACAACATGATAGGGCTGATACTCAGGAGTTACAAAACCCTGACCAAGCACCCACTCACCTTCCGTCCACTCATAAGGTTGCGTACAGCTTACTTCTTTAGCCAAATCTTTACCTACCATGCTACCGAAAGCATTGATTAACTCTCTTGCTTTCTCTTCCGTAGCATCTTCACCTGTCAAAATCGCACCAGCTTGCGCACCTTTGATCCTTAATATTTGAGTTAAACGGCGGGTATCAATATCTGCAATCGCAACCGTCTTATTCCGAGTTAAATACTCTTGCAAACTCTCTTTTGAACGAAAACTGCTTTCCAAAAGAGGCAAATCACGAATAATCAATCCCGCCGCATACACTTGTTTACCCTCGACATCTTCAGGATTAACTCCTGTATTTCCAATGTGGGGATAAGTTAAAGTTACAATCTGTCGGCAATATGACGGATCCGTCAATATCTCCTGATATCCAGTCATTGATGTATTAAATACAACCTCCCCAGACGTAACACCCTTATAACCGATTGATTTCCCTCGAAATAAGCTACCATCCGCAAGCACAAGAAGAGCTGGAATTTCCATAAAACATCCTATCTGTCATTTTATCCGCAAAAAAACACGCATATGCCACTGTTGTAGCATATTGCGTGCTCGTCTAATAAAGCCATACAAAATTTGAGATACGTGGGCGATTCTAAATCACTAAACCATCTAATTCAAGTTTACTACCCAGCACTACAACAAGAAAATAAACCTTCTTTCGAAAAGAATATTTTTCAAACCCTTAATACCTCATTTAAAGTAACGTAACGTACAACTCGCCACTTTTAAAAATCTTTTAGATGATATCAGCAATATGTTTTGCAGCACGTTTAGCATCTAACAGAATCAAGCCTAACTTACCACTTTCATTAGCAATCAGAGCCAAAACCGCATCCGCACCAGCTTGGTTCAATAAAATATAACCACTTTTACCCTTAACCATCACTTGATCCAAATCGCCACAATTAAGCTCATGTGCAGCATGGCTACCTAATGCCAATAAAGTTGCAGACATTGCCCCTACACGGTCAGCATCCAATCCTTGAGGAATTAAAGTTGCAATTGGTAATCCATCACTGGATATTACAGCTGAAGCAATAATATCTGCCGATGTCGCATTTAAATCGCTCAACACAGAAATTAAAAGTTGTTCACGCATATCTTAAACCCAATAAAATCAATATATTATTAAATATTCGCTATTTAAACTTGTTACAATCAGTCATCTCTTCACGCCGTATTACCCAGCTTGATATTTTTGATACATCCCAAGTTTTATAAAATTAGGCATACCGATTACAAAGTACTTTAATCAATGAAACAAAAGCCTCTTTATTCAAATCAGGCACACCGGCTACTACTAATACTAACTTAACTTTTCCTGCGTATAATGGAAAGAAAGTAAGTTCCGTTTGACCTGAAGGATCACAGATCCCCCACGCATTGTGATGGATATTTAAGTTATTCTTCACTAATAGCTGATGTTTTTCACCTAACGCAGCAACTTCACTAGACATTAAACCTACTTCTTCTGCTGTTTCGTGGTGAAAACCCGCATTCGCAAAATACAGTCCATTACCATCAGCCAATAATGCCCTTCCTGTACTTGACAATTGTGCTAGTAATTCAGGCAATTGCTCATCTGTCATACTAGACTCTTTAACAGATGGAGATTCATCACCATATAAAAATTCCAATCTTTGTAACCGATACAACAAATTTAATGCTGAATCCGCATCGTTCGTTTGAGCCCAAGTAAGTAAATTTTCAGTACTGGCTGTTTCATTATATGAAGCCCGTAATATTCCATGTAACAACGTTCTACTGGCACTTGGAATATTGCTAGACACAGCATAGTAAGCACCAGCAGGAGTCACATGTGGGTATAAATTTGATTGTAAAGAAAGTGTTGAATCCATCTTATGCCTCTAACCCAGGATCAATTGAGAATAACATCGCACTAACCAATTGTTTTACATCTTCTTCTTGGCGCGCATCCACTTCAAAAACAGGAACATTAAAATTATGTTGGGCCAAATATTTTTGATAAACATCAATACCTGGCAATGACCGGACGTCCATCTTGGTTACGCCTACTACCAATGGTGCTATTTTTAATAAATCTTTAAATGCATCTAGAAAAAAATTTAAATCTTTTAAAGGGTTAGCCCGAGTATTATCCAATAACAGAATTAACCCCATGCTTCCTTTACTTAAAATCTCCCACATAAAATTAAATCGTTCTTGTCCGGGAGTGCCATATAAATGAACTTTAGTATCTCCATCTAACCGGATAACGCCATAATCCATTGCAACTGTCGTATGTCCCTTACGAACCAAAGTCATATCGGATGCACGTGCATCTGTTTTTACAGGAGGATCATCAGACAAAGCAGCGATTGCTGTAGTCTTACCAACGCCCACAGGCCCAGTAAATATGATTTTATTTTCCTTCATTATATTTAATCCTTATTTGCCACCTGATAATTTCCGCATCAACCTCTGGAGTAATCCACGAGGCTGATTTTGAGACGGTGTTACAGCAGTTAGTGCGTCTTTAGACATTTTATTATCAGGAACATGGGTATTAACATTTACAGTATCAGTCGTTAATTCTCTATTTCCTTGAACAGAAAATTCATTATCTGTTGCTAAATATCCTGTAACATATGTAGCTGCCAAATAATTCAAAATATCTACCATATCTAACGGCATTACTTTATATAAAATATTTAAGTTAACTGATGTTTTAGTCAAAAATGCAGATAATCGCATAGACTCAGGAACTGGAGCTAACCTAGTTAAATTAGGCCAACGTTTTAAAGTAAATACTGTTTGTGGAGTCATCGGAAATACTAACCTGCCTTGAGCAGTCCATATCGCCATCTGCCATAAACAAGACATAATGGTAACTTTAGCCTTTTCTTTCCATTGAGGATTATCAGGAACTGTCTTACAAATAACTGCAAGATGATCATCACGGCACATTTTTTCCAACTCTTCTGCGCTAACAGTTAAGAGTACACGTTGAATACTAGGGAATACAATGAGGACTGGCTTACCATCAACCAATACCGCCGTATCTTGCTGTCGCTCACTAGATGCCCTTAATGCACCTAACAAACCACGCTGAGGATTAAAACGGCGAATTGTTGTCTTTTTATCATTATGTCTAGAGGGGCCTGACACTTTTTCTGGCTGCTGTGAATTAATCACTGCCTGTTGTTTTGGCTCAACAACGTTACCACCCTGAGCCAAACTTCTCAGGAGCGGAAATAATGTGTCAAATTTAACAGGTTTAGGTAGATAGGGAGCAGTTACAATCGGCTCATTAACCGAAAACACAACTACAGGTATATCTAGATGATTTTTCTTTGCCTCATGCCAAGCCAGCATCCCCTTACTACCATCCACGTCAACTAATACCATGTCCGGTTTAACAGTAGAGCCTGCATCCACAATTTCATAATTAGTTGTGTTATGCATTTTAAATGCCATTCTAAAAACAGCATGTTGTTGCTCACCCATTTCCTGCAGACTAACCCGTACTGTCTTTACTTTCGGTATTAAATTATCCATTATTCTGCACTCTTTTATTTATTTGAATTACGATGAATGCGCTGCTGTAATTGACTAATAGCCAAAACAACTTCCTCTGGCAGATTAGCCTCCCTTTCTCGCAGCAACCTTAAGAACTTCCCTAACCTTACCCAATCCTCTGATCGTTCATATAGATCAAACAACATTATGTACAACTGAGACTCTTGAGGGTATTGCAGAACGGCCTGCTCCAATGTAGAAATTGCTTGCTCAAGCTGGCCATACATTAACAAAGATTCAACTTCTTTCAATGCCAGCTCAGCAGGAGAAGTACTTTCATTTAGAATAGAATCATTCCTCTGGACCAATTCCCGATACTTAATTTTTGCCTGACGTGATACGGCTTGTAAATATCCCCGCTTCAATCCAATTTCACGAATTTGTTGTTCAGTCGGTGCTTTCTCTAAATTATCAAACACCTCATGCTGTCCCAAACTGTAACCCCAACCTAGCATACGTTCTTTTACTTGACGTCCGTTAGAACCCAAGGAGTAATACAGTTTCCATAAATGAGCCGCAAATTCATTAACATTAGAATGTTGATAATCTAATTTTAAAGCATCAATAATTAACCCTGCGGGTTTCTCTGCTTTTTGAATTGCTTTATTATATTGCTGTAAGGCAGTTTCATAATTAACTTGGTCTTTTATCAATTTTGCTGATTTTTCAGGCTTCACAAAACCAATAACCGCACTCATTTCCTCCTCGGTCATATCACCAACCTCAGCCTTACCAATAATTAACGGACTCCGCTTAGTCATGCGTTTAACTTCACGGCCATTATTATTGACTGTAACTTCCACAGCTGGTGACGAATTGTATGAACTACTATCCGAATCAGAAACATCAAGACCTGTCTGCTCGCCTATCTGACGAGCCACTTCCTGCATACTCCAATTCAACTTGGATTCTGCTAATACTCGCAAGCCCAAGTGGTTGGAATCAAGACCCAAACCAGCTTTAATATATTCAGCTAAAGCCGTTTGCGGCAGAACTGAAGCATGCCGCTCCAAGGTTGAAGACAACAAGTCAACATCCCCGATATTTAAACAAAGGCCAGCCAACTCGCTAACCAATTTTTCAGGTGCATCGGATTTTAGATTGTTCAAATAACTTGCCAAAGAAGCTGCTGCCTTATCCTCATAACCGAACTGCTTATAGACTTGGTATTCGGTAAGAGGATCCACTTCCTGAGCAGATACTGAAGCAGTAGACAAATCAGTGTTATTGGTATCCCACTCCCAACTCTGATCTGCATCGGAAACTGAGGTATTCACCTGACTGACCCAAACATCTGAATCAGCCTGTTCCTCAGTATCATCGTTATTATTCGCCCGCCTAGTTGATGACTGGTTATTTTTGACTGATGCTTTCTCTTTACTACGCTGTTTCAGCATAATAAAGATTAGCACAACAACTGCGAGCACTCCCAATATAAGCGCGTAATCCAAGAATATCTCCCAACATATGGCATATTCGAAAACAACCCTTGCAACCTTAAAAATACAAACTACATATTTTTGTTACGGATTGTTAATCCCTTAGCCTGTCATAATAGCATGACTTACAAAAAACCGAACCTTTATTTCAACGTTTTACTTAATTAAACACGCCGTTTATCTATCAAAGCAACCGATTGACTCAACATGCGCAGTCTGCGAAAACAAATTCATCACTCCTAATAACTTGAATCTATAACCTTTTCCAACCAATAGCGCAGCATCCCTTACAAAAGTAGCCGGATTGCATGAAACATACACTATCCGATGCAGCCGCCGTGCCTGCGTAAGCATTTCAATCACGGCATGAGCACCGGCACGCGGCGGATCCAATAACACTTTATCCACATTACACCAATCATCCAATGCACTGGGATTCACTTTGAATAAATCCGCCACTCTGAAATCGACATATCCTTGACAATGATTAGCCATGGCATTCTGTTTGGCCCGATTCACTAAATCGGGCAACCCTTCAACTCCCAATACTTGGGCACCGCTACGGGCAATCGGCAAAGTGAAGTTACCCAAACCACAAAACAAATCGGCAAGCCTCTCTCCCGGCGACGGCTGAAGCAAATCCATTGCCCTTTTCACCATCAAATTATTCAATTTCGCATTGACCTGAGTGAACCCGCCTACTTCAAACGACATTTTCAAATTAAAATCGGGAAGCTTGTAAATCAGCCCGCCCCCTTCCGGCCGCAATGCCTGGCGCATCCCGTTTTTACTTCTCCAACTCCACAGCCATGCATCCCCGAATGCCTCAACCAATGCCTGCAAACATTTCATTTCTTTTTCAGACGGCCCGCGGAGCACAATCAGGCACAGGGCCGTTTTCCCTTCCGCCACCGCGAACTCTATACCTTCCAAATTCCCTGAAAATGGCTGCAAGCCCATATGCAGCTTGGGCAAAGCTGCCGAAAGATGTTGAGGTAAAACGGCACACTGTTTCAAAGCAACAATACGATTACTCTTTTTCGAACGGAATCCTATTTTCAGACGGCCTTGTTCGTCTACTTGAACGCTCAACCTGCCGCGTTCGCGATAATGCCACGGCAGACCGTAAATCGGTGCCAAAATCTGATCGGGTGATATCTTGCCGAGCCGCGCACATTGCTCTTCCACCACCCTCTGCTTAAACGACACCTGCGCCGAAAATTCAATATGCTGCATGGAGCAGCCGCCACACTCCCCATAATCCGGACATGGTGCATCCTGCCTATATCCCGACGGACGCAAAATTTCCACAGCATCTGCCACATCGAAACGCTTGTCTGTCCGAACAACACGGCAGGCAACCCGCTCCCCCGGAAGCGCGTTGTGAACGAACACAGCCTTCCCCGACCGCCTGACAATGCCGCGCCCTTCATGATCCAAACCAACCACATCGGCCTCAAACACCTCACTCTTTTCACCTTGTGAATCAGCCTGCTTTTTCATCACTATTGCCATAATGCCACGCTCGCACACCAAAACCGAACAAAAAAACGACATTTTCCCACAAATTACCGACAGTTGCGGTATGATGCCGCACCTCACAAACACTGTCGGCAAACAACATCATGAAAAAATTAGGATTCAGTCTATTTCTACTGGCGGCTGTCCCGGCTTTGGCCAACACGTCCGTTCCCGATGTCGCGCCTGTTTCACAAGGCCACCACGTCGTTATCAATATCCCTCAGCAACGCCTTTTCCTCTACACAGACGGCAAATTGGCGAAAATTTATCCTGTCGCAGTGGGTAAAGCGATGACGCAAACCAACCTCGGTTCGCACAAAATCGGCGCCAAAGCCTTCAACCCCACCTGGCACATCCCGAAATCAATTCAAAAAGAACTGAACAACGGCGTAACCTCCATCCCGCCCGGACCGAAAAATCCGCTCGGCCCTGTATTTGTCCGCCTGGGCGATCCCAAACTCGGCCTCGGCATCCACGGTACAAACGCCCCGGCAAGCGTCCCTGGCGTACGCAGCCACGGCTGCGTGCGGATGAAGTCCCCCGACGCCCTCCAATTTGCCAAAACCATTACCACGGGCTCGCCGGCCGATGTCATTTATCAAATGGCCGCCCTCAATGTAGACGGTGCCGGCAACCTCTGGCTGGCCGCCTACCGCGATCCTTATAACAAGAAAAACCTGAATACGGCCGCCTTGCACAAAAGCATCAACGCATGGGCGCAGGCCAACGGCAAAACCGTATCGGACAAACGCATAAATGCCATATTGAAAGCGCGGACCGGCACGCTGAACTGTCTGACCTGCGGCGCAGGAAAAGGCAAAATCAGCGGCAATCTGACCTCGCTGGCATGGACTTCCGGCTCAGGCAGTCTAAGCAAACCGAAAGCGGCTGCACCGAAACCGCAAACTCCTCCGCCTGCCGAACAAATCCTGCCTGAAGGCAGCGAAATCGAAATCGATGCCGACATCCCGCAGAACGGCACTCCCGCATCTTCCGTCGGCAACATGCCGCAATATGACGGCAACACAGCCAACGATAACGGAAGCAACGACAACCTGTTCTAAGCATCCGAAGGCCGTCTGAAAGATTCCGCTCCATTTAAAAGCGGAATCTTTCAGACGGCCTCTCTACAAAATACAGCCTGGCGATAAAATCCGAAACCAAACGGCAGAACGACATCTGGAAGTAACCGCCCTCAACCTTTCACGACCCTCCCAATAAACCACATGCCCCGCCTCAACATCTCCCCGCCCGAATCGATCCTCTATCAAACCGGCCTCAGCGTGCAAATCGGCGATTTGAACTACGGCAACCATCTGTCCAACGATGCCGTCTTACGCATGGTTCACGAAGCGCGCATCTGCTGGTTGGCTGAGCATGGATACAGCGAATTCGACATCGGCGGCTGCGGCCTGATCATGACCGGCGCCTCCATCCAATATCGGGCACAGGCCATGCACGGCGACCAACTGCAAATCGGCCTCGGCACGGCCGAAATCAGTGCGGGCGGTTTCCGCTGCGATGCCTCCCTGCTCCGCCTGCGCGACCAAACACTGATTGCCACCGTCCAATGTCATCTGGCCGCTTTCGACTATACCGCGCAACGCGTCCGCAGACTGCCCGAAAAATTTGCCGCCATACTGCACGGCAAAGAATAAAAAAGGCCGTCTGAAAAATAGAAATACCTTTCAGACGGCCTCAATCCGCCCTTCCAACCCAACCCTACCCTTTCGGATCGGCAACACCAAACTGACGGCATCTTGAAAACCGCTTGCGGCCGCACTGGAAAAGCACGCAACGGGCGTTTCGCATCTCCAACGTCTCTGTACCTCAAAATCCGCACAATGAAATAAAATGCACAGCTTTACTGCCGCACAAAAAACACCGCATCACATAAGGAATACATCATGAACAACACCCCCGCCCCGTTTGATCGGCAGGAAATCATCCGCCGCGAACGCCATCTGGCCAAATACGCCAACACCATGGACAGCCTGTTCTGCATCCCGTTTACGAAACAAGGTATCGGCATAGACGCGCTTTTGTCGCTCATCCCATTTGTCGGCGACATCGCCGGCCTGCTGCTGACGCTCAAAGCCTTCCGCATGGGCAGGGAACTGGGCGTACCGGAAGAAAAAATGCGGCCGGCGGTTTATCTTGCTTTGGCCGATATGCTGCTGGGCATGATTCCGGTTGTCGGCACGCTGATCGATATCTTTTTGCAACCGACCTTCCGCACAATGAAAATCGTCAACGAGCATGTCCGCAGCGAATACGGCATCGACACCAGCCTGCATTTGGAACGCCCGTTTATGCACGCGGGGCTGGAAAAGAAACAGGCACAGTCTGCCTTCTGGCGCAAACCTGCCGCCACTTGGCTTTATCTGCACCTGCCGGATTTCTTCGGCCTCGTCATGCTGGTTTTGATGACTTGGGGAACCATAGCGTTGGCCAAATGGACTTGGAGCGGCCTTTCCTGGCTGTTCGCCACTGTTTCCGCTTGGTTTTAAAGTCCGTGCCGTTGCACCGGCACAAACAAGAGGCCGTCTGAAAACTGTTTTTCAGACGGCCTCTTTAGATTTTCACCGACCCTTAGCCTAAGCCTCGCTGCCGCCCACAGTCAGACCGGCATCAATCCGCAAAGTAGGCTGGCCGACGCCGACCGGCACGCTCTGCCCGTCTTTGCCACACACGCCCACGCCTTTGTCCAGCGCGCTGTCGTTGCCTATCATGGAAACGTGTTTCAACACTTCCGGGCCGTTGCCGACTATGGTCGCGCCTTTGACGGGATATTGCAGTTTGCCGTTTTCCACCCACCACGCTTCCGACGCGCTGAACACGAATTTGCCGCTGGTAATATCCACCTGACCGCCGCCGAAATTGACGGCGTAAATGCCTTTATTGAGCGAGGCGATGATTTCTTCGGGGTCGTGGCCGCCGTTTTCCATAAAGGTGTTGGTCATGCGCGGCATGGGGGCGGAGGCGTAGCTTTCGCGGCGGCCGTTGCCGGTGGATTGCACGCCCATCAGTCGGGCGTTGGTTTCGTCCTGCATATAGCCGACCAAAATGCCGTCTTCGATGAGTACGGTACGGCCGGTTTCGTTGCCTTCGTCGTCGATATTGAGCGAACCGCGACGGTCGGCTATATCGCCCTGGTCAACGACGGTAACGCCTTTGGCGGCCACCCGCTGTCCGATTTTTCCGGAAAACGCGCTGGTTTGCTTGCGGTTGAAATCGCCTTCCAAGCCGTGCCCGACGGCTTCGTGCAGCAATACGCCCGGCCAGCCGCTGCCTAAAACGACTTTCATCAGCCCTGCCGGCGCGGGGCGCGCTTCGAGATTGACCAATGCCTGCTGCACGGCGGCGTTTACATATTCCGTTACTAATTTGTCGCTGAAATAAGACAGGTCGAAACGTCCTCCGCCGCCCACGCTGCCCATTTCGCGCCGCTCCCCCTGTTTGGCGATGACGGTAATGCTCAGGCGCACCAATGGGCGGATGTCGGCGGCGTGGCGGCCGTCCAAACGGGCGATGTAAATCAGGTCGTATTCGCAGGTCAGCCCAGCCATCACCTGCACGATGCGCGGATCGGCCTCCTTGGCCAACTCTTCCACACGGTGAAGCAGGGCGACTTTGGCGGCGGAATCCAGGCTGTATATCGGATTGGCGGTTTGATGCACCGCTTTGCCGTATTTTTCAGACGGCGTTCTGATGTGCGCCTCACGTCCGGCCGCGCCGATGACGCGCACGGTTTCGGCGGAACGGCGGATGCTGTCGGCGTTCAGGCTGTCGGCGTAGGCAAAGGCGGTTTTCTCGCCCGACACCGCGCGCACGCCCACGCCCTGGTCGATTTGGAAACTGCCCGATTTGACCATGCCTTCTTCCAAGTGCCAGCTTTCGAAGGCGGTGCGCTGGCAGTAGATGTCGGCATAATCGACGTGGTGCGTGCCGATGGTGGACAGGCTGCGGGAAAGGTCTTCGGGCGACAGGCCGTTGGCGGCGAGCAGGTCGCGGCGGACGGTTTGTGAAATATCGTTGTGCATTTTTTGATAACGGTTTGCGGTACAAAAGGGGCGGATTATACGCGAAACGGCTTTTTTCCGATACGCGGATACTGCTCCCGTTGTATTTTATTAAATTTTATTCTTTTAAAAATCATATTATTATGCATATATCAAAAATATTCTTAAAATAAGTCTTGATAATTATTATCATTACTCTATAATACCCATACCGACTAAGCGGTCGGGTCATTAAACACCTGCATTTCAGTTATCCCAATCAATCTGTTTCATGGAGACTTCATATACGATATAGGCCTTTTCATCGATACTCAAAAACCGAACCAACGCACGAACCCGCAGCCCGAAACTGCGGGTTCGTGCATTGAGGCCGTCTGAAAAAACATTTTCAGACGGCCTTTCAGCTAAAATACGCGCCATTAAAGGACAAAGCCATGATGACGCCCGAAACCCAGAAACAGCTCAAAATCACCGACGTTTCCGCCAAGAAGCTCGACAAACTCAACCTCAACACCGCATGGGATTTGGTTTTGCATTTGCCGCTGCGTTACGAGGACGAGACGCACATCATGCCGATTAAAGACGCGCCGATTGGCGTACCGTGTCAGGTCGAGGGCGAGGTCATCCATCAGGAAGTAACGTTCAAACCGCGCAAGCAGTTGATTGTCCAAATTGCCGACGGTTCCGGCAGCGTCCTTTTTTTGCGTTTCATCCACTTTTATGCCAGTAATCAGAAACAGATGGCGGTCGGCAAACGCATCCGCGCCGTGGGCGAAATCAAACACGGGTTTCACGGCGACGAGATGATTCATCCCAAAATCCGTGATGCCGAGAGCAGCGGTTTGGCGGAAAGCCTCACGCCTGTCTATCCGACCGTAAACGGTTTGAATCAGCCCACTTTACGCCGCATCATTCAGACGGCGTTGGACGTTACGCCGCTGCACGACACGCTGCCCGATGCTTTATTGGGTCGTCTGAAACTGCCGCACCTCGCCGAAAGCCTGCGCCTTTTGCATTCGCCGCCGCCGAGTTTCACCATCCACCAGCTTTCCGACGGCGCGTTGCCCGCATGGCAGCGGCTCAAATTCGACGAACTTTTGGCGCAACAGCTTTCCATGCGGCTGGCGCGGCAGAAGCGCGTCAGCGGTACGGCGGCGGCATTGGGCGGCGACGGCACATTGACCCAAGCCCTGCGCCACGCCTTGCCGTTTGCCCTGACCGATGCGCAAGAAAGAGTCGTGTCCGAAATCCGCCGCGACATGGCGCAAACCCACCCCATGCACCGCCTGCTTCAAGGCGATGTCGGCAGCGGCAAAACCATCGTCGCCGCCTTGTCCGCGCTGACCGCCATCGAATCCGGCGCGCAGGCGGCCGTGATGGCGCCGACCGAAATCCTTGCCGAACAGCATTTCATCAAGTTCAAACAATGGCTCGAACCTTTAGGACTCGAAGTTGTCTGGCTCTCCGGCAGCCAGCGCAAAAAAGCCAAAGACGAAGCCAAAGCCAAACTCGCCGAAGGCACCGTCAAAATCGCCGTCGGCACGCACGCCCTGTTTTCAGACGACGTCGAGTTCCAAAATCTCGGCTTGGTGATTGTGGACGAACAACACCGCTTCGGCGTCGCCCAACGCCTCGCCCTCAAAAACAAAGGGCGCGACGTACACCAGCTGATGATGTCCGCCACGCCCATCCCGCGCACGCTCGCCATGAGTTTTTTCGCCGACTTGGACGTGTCCGTCATCGACGAATTGCCGCCCGGGCGCACCCCGATTAAAACCCGCCTCGTCAACAATATCCGCCGCGCCGAAGTCGAAGGCTTCGTCCTCAACATCTGCCGCAAAGGGCAGCAGGCATACTGGGTCTGCCCGCTGATTGAAGAAAGCGAAACCCTGCAACTGCAAACCGCCACTGAAACCCTCGAGCAGCTTCAGGCAGCTTTGCCCGAACTCAACATCGGCTTGGTACACGGGCGCATGAAGGCCGCCGAAAAAGCCGAAGTCATGGCGGAGTTTGCCGCAGGCCGTCTGAATGTCTTGGTCGCTACCACCGTCATCGAAGTCGGCGTAGATGTGCCCAATGCCGCCCTGATGGTAATCGAACACGCCGAGCGCATGGGCTTGGCGCAGCTGCACCAATTACGCGGGCGGGTAGGGCGCGGCGCGGCAGAAAGCGTGTGCGTCCTCCTGTTTGCCGAACCCTTGAGCGAACTCGCCAAAGCGCGGCTGAAAGTCATCTACGAACACACCGACGGCTTCGAAATCGCCCGTCAAGACCTCAACATCCGCGGCCCTGGCGAATTTCTCGGTGCGCGCCAAAGCGGCGTCCCCATGCTGCGTTTCGCCAACCTCGAAGAAGACCTGCACCTCTTGGAACAGGCGCGCGAAATCGCCCCCTTGCTGATTGAACAAAACCCCGAAATCGTCGAAGCGCATCTGGCAAGGTGGCTTGCCAGCAGGGAAGGATATTTGGGCGTGTGAGGTCGTCTGAAACATAATTATTTTATTTTTTCAACGACATAAAAACCACTCATGCCGATTTGCATCGAACGCATAGCCGTCCGGCATGACTGATGCC
This sequence comes from Neisseria sp. P0008.S010, assembly GCF_051962715.1. Taxonomy (NCBI): domain Bacteria; kingdom Pseudomonadati; phylum Pseudomonadota; class Betaproteobacteria; order Neisseriales; family Neisseriaceae; genus Neisseria; species Neisseria sp. P0008.S010. Next base: position 3,341 of record NZ_JBQCVA010000016.1, on the reverse strand, counting down.
GTGCATCCGCCCCGTGATTTGAAGGCCGTCTGAAAGCGGCAAACTTTCAAACGGCCTTTATTCCCCTCATCCTTACAACAATTTTTCAATCGGCAATATCGAAAAAATATTGGAAATAATCCGCTTCCAAATCCCAGCGTCGGGCTCGTTTTTCAACAACACGTCGGGCCGGTCCGGGTCTTGCCAGCGTAGGCGTTTGCGCTGTTTGTCCATCACCACCTTGTAGGCGTATTGCGGCGTGATTTTTTCCAACTCCTGCCGCATGTCGCCGGCAATCTCGGCATGGTCGATAACCATGCCCATTTCAGTATTCAAACGGGCGGAGCGGGGGTCGAAGTTGAGCGAACCGATAAACACCCGCTTGCCGTCCACCACAAAGGTTTTGGCGTGCAGGCTGGTGGTCGAACTGCCGGTCAGGCCTTTGTCCCTAATCTTGGGCGGGGCGAAATCCGGTTTGACTTCATACAGTTCGACGCCCGCATTCAGCAGGTCTTTGCGGTAACGCGCATAGCCCGAATGCACGGCGGCCACGTCGGTGGCGCGCAGGGAGTTGGTTAAAACCGTTACCTTCACATTATTGGCCGTCAAATCGCGCAAGGCCGCCATCCCCCATTTGCTGGGTACAAAATAAGGCGACACGATAAAGACATTTTTTTCCGGCTTGCCCAAAGCCTCGAGCAGGCTGTCGGCAATCGCGGGAAGCTCCTTATCGCGCGCCAGCCCTTTGGCGGGATCGTCGCTGATGAGGCGCGCATCGGCGTACTGCCACGGCACATTGCCTTCCGATATGGCGGCGGCCAACGGCGAAGCGGCAAGCTCGTCGAGGTAGCTGGCACGGATTTCCGCATCGTCGCGGCGGGAGCGGTGCAGTTTCAGACGGCCTTTTTCGGCATCGGCACGCGGCGCGATACTGAAAAACGGATAGCTGGAGCCGCTGGCCCAATAACGGTCGAAATCGCGCGAAACGTCTTCCGCCACCTCGCCTTTGGCCAGCACGTCCAAATCGGCAAAACCGATGTCGGTGGTTACATTGAAATATTCGTCGCCGATATTGCGGCCGCCGACAATGGTGTATTGATTGTCGGCCGTCAGCGATTTATTGTGCATCCTGCGGTTGAGGCGGGGGAAATCGGTCAGATAGCCCAATGCGCGGACTTTGCGGTGGGGAAACGGATTGAACAGGCGGATTTCGATGTTGTCTTCGGCATCCAATGCCGCCAGCACGTCATCCATACCGCGCGTATTATTGTCGTCGAGCAGCAGGCGCACGCGGACGCCCCTTTGGGCGGCGCGTTGCAGCATTTGGAACAGCATTTTGCCCGATACATCGTCATGCCAGATGTAATAGGCAATATCGAGCGAACGGTCGGCATGTTCAATCAACATGGCGCGGGCGACAAAAGCATCACGCGGGTCGGCCAGCAAATAAACACCGCTCTGCCCCGCCTGTTTTTCAGACGGCCTCTCGGACGGCAGCGCGGCTTCCAAGCGCGGCGCGCTGTCCGTATCGATATAGCCGGAAACGCTGCGGTCGGCCAAATCCGGCAAACCCGCACAGGCCGACAGCAGCAACGCCGCGGCAGCCGCCAAGCATCCGGACGGCAAACGCCGCGCCGGTATTTTCCATATTCGGTTCAAAATCTCGCCTTAATTTTTACAGGATTCGTTTTCAGACGGCCTACTTTTTAAGGAAGGCGCGTTTCACAATCAGCCACCAGTCTTTCTTACCCAACACCGGCCGCTGCTCGAAAACGTTGTAACGGCAGCCGTCGAGCTTCTGCAAAATAATCTGCCCGCCGACCACAATCATCCGCAACTCGAAACCGATCCGCCCTTTCAACGTCCGGCCCAAAGACGCACCGGCCTTAAGCATCTTAAACGCCCGCCCGCATTGATACGCCATCAGCCGCTGAAAGGCAAAATCCGCCCTACCCTCCGCAATCTGCGCTTCGGTAACGCCGAATTTGGCCAAATCGTCCTGCGGGATATAGACCCTGCCCTTGCGCCAATCCACCGCCACATCCTGCCAAAAATTAATCAGCTGCAATGCCGTACAAATACCATCGCTCCGCGCCAGGCTGCGGGTATCCGTTTCACCGTAAAGCTGCAACAAAATCCGCCCCACCGGATTGGCCGAACGGCGGCAATAATCCGCCAACTCGGCAAAATTCTGATAACGCGTTTTCACCACATCCTGGGCAAAAGCCGACAACAAATCGTAAAACGGCTGCAAATCCAAACCGAACGGCAACACCGCCTCCTCATACAAACGGCGCATCAAGGCCGTCTGCGGCACCCTACCCGTTCCGATAAGGTCAAGCTCCGCACGCAAAGCCGCCAAAGCCGCCAAACGCGCATCATTGTCCGCATCGCCCTCGTCAGCAACATCGTCCGCATAACGGGCAAACGCATAAACCGCATGAACCGGCTTGCGGAGGCGGCGCGGCAGCATAATCGAGCCGACTGGAAAATTTTCATAATGATTGACAGACATGTGTGTATCCTAATAAACCAAACCGCACCTTTCAGACGGCCTGTCCAAACGGCGCAACATTCTAAAACAAAGCCTTCCCCATGAAAACCGAAGCGGCCGTCAAATCCGCTATAATGCCCCCTCCCCTTTTTCAGACGGCCTCAAGGCCGTCTGAAAACCACACAGCAAACCACTCCTTTAAAAACAACAAACCCGCCGGAAAGAAATACCCATGCCGTGGAACATACCAATCTTGCTCACCTGGATGCGCGTTCTGCTGATTCCCGTCTTCACCCTGCTGTTCTACCTGCCAAAAGGCTGGCTAGACCCCCAAACCGTCAACTGGACGGCCGTATTCATCTTCGCCGCCGCCGCCGTAACCGACTGGTTTGACGGCTTTCTCGCCCGCCGCTGGAAACAGACTTCCGACTTCGGTGCCTTTCTCGACCCCGTTGCCGACAAACTCATGGTGGCCGTCGCCCTCATCCTGCTGGTCAGCCTGCACCGGACCCACGCCATCTTCGCCATGATCATCATCGGCCGCGAAATCACCATCTCCGCACTGCGCGAATGGATGGCGCAAATGGGCAAACGCGGCAGCGTGGCCGTCGCCCAAATCGGCAAATTGAAAACCACCGCCCAAATGGCCGCCATCATGCTGCTGCTGGCAGGCATGAACGACTATCACGGCCTGAATTTTATTTTTATCGGCAACATATTGATGACGCTCGCCGCCGTCCTAACCATCTGGTCGATGTTCTACTACTTAAAAATGGCTTGGCGCGAGTTTAAATAGACCTCTTGCGAAAGTATCCTGAAGATTTACAATTTCCAAATGAAATACGAAAACCTAATCCAAAGAAGCAAC
>NZ_JBQCVA010000015.1:0-53828 GCF_051962715.1 Neisseria sp. P0008.S010 | reverse complement strand
GTCTGGGGAGGATTAAGGGGGCATTTGGGTAAAATCAGGAGGTATTGGGGGGAGGGGCGGAAACAGCCGAAAATCTGTGTTTGGGTTTCGGCTGTTGGAGGAAAGGCTTTTTTGCAAAGGTCTCAAAAGGTGTGCGCCGCGCAGACTGAATACGCTCACCTGCTGTTTGCCGCCTGCGGTAGTCAGTTCGATGACGCGGGTCATGCTGTCGGTAAACTCGTCGGCGTTGCGGTCGTAGAGGTTGGTAATATCTGATGTTGGATTTTTATAGCCCAAGGCACTTGCAATTTGCAAGCCCCTTAGCCAAGGCTGACCGTTGATGTCGGTAATTTGGAAATGAGTATTTTTAAAAGAAAGGGATACTGCGTTCATGATGATTTCCTGTAGGTTGATTTCGAAGTTGCCCGAAACGGGCGGCCGCGAGGTTCGAAAACTCCCTACAAGAGCCGTGCTTATTCCCCGATTAATCGGGTCTTGTATTCGCAGCCCTCGCGGCCATAAAACTTCAGTATCGAAACAACAAGGAAACCGAGATTCTATAGACGTAAAAAATTCACGCTGACGGGGTGAATGCCGTGTAGGAAGAGGTTTTCGACGCCTCGTGAAGTGAACTCTAACTAAAAGCCGCTGCGCCGTCAAGAGGAATTTTCAGACGGCATGAAAAAACGCCAAGCGGCAACTTGGCGGCGGGGTTTATTTTTTCAGTTCTTCGCGGATTTTCTCTTTCACCCATTGGGAAAAATCAAGATTTTTAGCATATTCCAAAAGCTCTTTTTCTATTTCCGCATTAAACGATACTTTTTTGATAACTCGCTTCTGTTCGTACCGCTTTCGGTTTTCTGCTAATTTTTTATCAACCATCATAAGCTCCTTGATTTTTTCGGATGACTTTTGTAAGATTGGGACTAGGCGGCGTGTCCTGCCGCCTAGCTGGTTATCCCTAGTAAGCTTTACCGCTTACCAACATCAGGACAACCAAGATAAGGATTTGAAGGGCTGTCTTCATTTTCCTTCTCCCAGTAGAGCCCCGCTTCGATGGGGCTTTTCCCGTATCAGGCTTCACTGTCCCGATGAATTGAATTATAAACGTGGACACGTTTAAAATCAAGCGTTTTCCGAACAAAATCAAAGCAAAAGGTCGTCTGAAATGTGGATTTCAGACGACCTTTTGCAATCATTGTCCAAGAGGGGATGCCTCCCAGCGGCTGGCAAGCCATTCCAGTTCCTGGTAATAGGTATTACGCTCTTTCTGTCGGCGCAGCTCCATAATCATGGGCTTGGCTTTTTTCCATGTGTCCATCACATCCGAGTATTTCAGGCGTTTGTAAATTTCTTCTTCAAATGCGCCGGTGCGTATGCCCAATGCGATAAATTCGTAGCGGTTCAACAGGATTCTGATACTTTCTTTTTCGGCTTCGGCTTCTTTTTTATCGCAGAATGAGGGTTCCATGTATTTGATAAAAGAGGCTTCTGGCGGCAATTGTGCCACTATCCTTTTTGCCTGAACCAAATCGGTATCTTGGTTTTCCTGAATCAGAATGTCGATTGTGGCTCTTTTCCTAATCATTTCGTGATTATGGTTCAGCGTTGTTTTCGCGGATTCCCCATTCTTTTTAATGGCTTTTTGGGCAAAGTAGCCTGTAACGGCTATGGATATGATAATGGCTCCTGTTTGTACCCAGAAGCCATATGCTTGATTGAAGATAATTAAGCTGTCCGGCGCCATTTAAAAACCGTCCCAGCCTTCTGAATAGATTTTACCCATTTAATGCTCCTTGCGTTGTCGGTCGCGAATTTCGATGTGTGTTTATAGTATGGCAGTCCTTGCCGTTTATCAAGTGGTTTTGTGTGCTTTCGTGTTGTTTTGTGCTGTTTTGTGTTGTTTTGAGCAAAAACGTTGTCTGAATTTTCAGACAACCTTATATTTCTCAATTGCACTTCTTGGCATTTTCCAACGCCTCAACAAAATCCAACCGTCGCGGACGGCGGCGGATATTGGTATAAACCCGCATACTTTCCCAATCCCCGTGTAACGTAACCTGCTGCATCAGCGGGATGGACAGCCCGTCTTCGGCAAGGCGCGTTGCCCCTTCGTGCCGTAAATCGTGAAACCTTAAATCTTCAATATGCAAGGCGCGGCAGGCGTTGGTAAATAGTGCGCTGATTGTTTTCGATTGATACCCGCCTAAAAGCAAATCGGGGTTTCCCTGCATCTGTCTTCTGATTTTCTCGCTCTGCAAAGCCTCTATCAACGGTATTAACTCGTCCCTGACTTCAAATTTCTTATGATTTCCCTTGCTTCCGCGCGGGTGTTTTACATCTTTTACCAGCCATTGACGCGTTTCCAAATCCAAATCCGCCCATGCCAGCCGTCCGATTTCTGCCTGACGTCGGCAGGAATAGATGGCGAACCATATGATCAGGTGCATAGGCACGCGCATATCGTTCGAGCTTCTGCGGTTCCACGAAAAATAAAAGTAATCTGTCAGCTTCTGCAATTCTTCTGATGTCGGCAGTCTGTCGCGCTTTTCTGCTTTGCCGATGACCCGCGCGCGCCGTAGGCCTTCAATCGCAATATCGATTTCAGACCAAGTAACTGGATAGCCCCAAACAAAATGGGCATGCTTCAAAATCGAGCGCAAATATTGCAGGTCTGAATTGATGGTGGATGGCTTGACCGGCAGCAGACCCAATTCATCCGATCCGCGTTGGCGGATAAAGGCATAAGACATGAAATCCTCGCGCCGCAACCGGTCGATGCGCTTGTCGGCAATCTCAAAATTCATCACAAAATTTAGTGTCCTGAACTTCGAATCACTATACTCTGTTCGCACCTCGTCCGCATACCGCTTGGCGGCTTCCCGAAGGGTGGGGCATAATGTTTGCCGTTTCTCGCGGAAAAGCAGTTCAGGGTGCATTTCAAGCTCTGCCTCTCTTAATTTCAGCCATTCAACCGCCATAGCCTTTTTAGAAAAGGTACGACTTTCCGAGAAATCAGGGTAGCCCGCCTTTTTAATCCGTATCTGCGCCCGATATACGATGGCGCCTGACGGATTGGTTCGTTTTGTTATCGTTCCCATTATTTGCACCATATCCAAATTAAATAAAAATGGTGCATATATGGTACATTGAAAATGCTAAAACGTGCAGAAATAGGGCGGAATAATACAAAATAAACACTTTTAAAAATTAAATAAAATCTAATGAAAACAATCAAATGACTGAATTTAAAGAAAAATGCAGAATCGTGCTTGCTCCGATGCAGGGCTTGACGGACGCTCCGATGCGCGACCTGCTGACCCGCATCGGCGGTTTTGACGAATGCGTCAGCGAATTCGTCCGTATCACGCACACCGTCCATTCACGCGCCACCTGGCTGAAATACGCCCCCGAAATCGCCAACGGCAATCGTACGCCGTCGGGCGTTCCCTGCACGGTTCAGCTTTTAGGCAGCGACGAGGAAAAAATGGCGGAAAACGCATTGGAAGCCGTGCGCTTCGGGGTGAAGAAAATCGACTTGAATTTCGGCTGCCCCGCACCGACGGTCAACAAACACCAAGGCGGTGCGGTACTGTTGAAAGAACCGGAAAGGATACACCACATCGTCCGCACGCTGCGCCGCGCCCTGCCCGACCATATTCCGCTGAGCGGCAAAATGCGTTTGGGATTTGAAGACAAAACGCTGGCTTTGGAAAACGCGCAGGCCATTGCCGAAGGAGGAGCCTGCTCGCTCACGGTACACGCCCGTACCAAAGTCGAAGGCTACGAGCCGCCCGCACATTGGTCTTGGGTGAAAAAAATCGCCGATGCCGTAAGCATTCCGGTAACGGCCAACGGCGATGTTTTCACCTTGCGGGATTATCTGGACATTAAGCGGGAAAGCGGCTGCAACAGTGTGATGATCGGGCGGGGGGCGGTAATGCGCCCGGACTTGGCGCGCCAAATCAAGCAATATGAAAACGGGGAAGAAGTATGCGAAATGCCGTTTGCAGAAATCCTCGGCTGGATAAACCTGTTTGTCGATTTGTGCCTGTTTCAGACGGCCAACGAAAAATACGCCGTCGCCCGCCTGAAGCAATGGCTGGGCATGATGAAGAAAGCCTATCCCGAAGCACAGGCTTTGTTTGACGCCGTACGGACGGTTCGGGAAGCAGAGACAGTGAAGAAGATCGTAACGGGTTTCCAAGTTGCCGCCGGATAGTCGGAGGCCGTCTGAAAAACAAGCCAAGCATTAAGAAGGCCGTCTAAAAAACCGTTTATGGTTTTTCAGACGGCCTGTTTCATTAGCAGCATCGCCCACCGTTTGCGCCGCAGCGGCGTTTACGGCAATAGTCTTGGAATTGCTGTTCGGTCATCACAGGGGCGTTCGGATTATGCCTGCGCTGTTGGGCAACGTAATTTTCATAATCCGGCACACCCGCCATCAGGTTGGCTGTCAGCCTGGCGGTTTTCCACCAGGCTGCAAGTTTACGCTTCACCTTGTGCCTCCGCTTGTTTGCCGTCGCGGTATACCGCAGGGATTTCTTTCGCGGTCGGCCAAGCCACTTTGCGCGCCTTCAGGGCGGTGCGCCAGCCGTAGATGGCAACGACAACGACGACTGAGAGGAACAATGCGGTCAGGCCGGCATTGATGTAGTCGTTGAAGATAATCTGCGACATTTCGCCGATGTCTTTGGCCGGCGGCAATACTTTGCCCTCATCCAAAGCAGTTTGGAATTTTCCGGCATGCGCCAAGAAGCTGACGCGCGGGTCGCTGTGGAACAGTTTTTGCAGACCGGCGTAGCAGGTTACAAACAGTACGCCGAAGGCTGGAACAAGTGTTACCCAAATATAGCGGTCGCGCTTCATTTTCACCAATACGACGGTACACATAATCAAGGCTACGCCTGCCAGCATTTGGTTGGCGATACCGAACAAAGGCCAGAGCGAGTTGATGCCGCCCAACGGGTCGGTCACGCCGGTGTAGAGGAAGTAACCCCACAATGCCACGGCGAGGAAAGTAGCAATCAGGTTGGCAGGGATAGAATCGGTGTTGCCGAAAGGTTTGTAGAAGATACTGCCCAAGTCTTGAATCATGAAGCGTGCGACGCGTGTACCGGCATCAACGGCGGTCAGAATGAACAAGGCTTCAAACAGCAGGGCAAAGTGATACCAGAATGCCATCATGGCTTCGCCCGGAATCAACTGGCTCATGATGTGCGCCATACCGACTGCGAGGGTTGGTGCACCGCCGGCACGGGAAAGGATGGTGCTTTCACCCACTTCTTTTGCCGTGTGCAGCAAGGTTGCAGCATCGACAGGGAAGTTGAGTTTGGTTGTAATCACTTCGGCAGCTGTGTTGGCATCCGTACCGATCAGGGCAGCCGGGCTGTTCATGGCGAAGTACACACCCGGATCAAGCGACGAGGCGGCGGCCAGAGCCATAATGGCCACAAAACTTTCCATAATCATACCGCCATAGCCGATCATGCGGACGTGTTCTTCATTCTCAACCATTTTCGGTGTGGTACCGGAAGAAATCAGCGCGTGGAAGCCGGAAACCGCACCACAGGCGATGGTAATGAACAAGAACGGGAACAGTGCGCCGGAGAATACGGGGCCGGAACCATCGATAAAGTGGGTTACGGCAGGCATACGCAGATCTGGATTAACGATCACGATGCCCAAAGCCAAGGCCACAATCGTACCGATTTTCAGGAAGGTAGAGAGATAGTCGCGCGGAGTCAGCAGCAACCAAACAGGCAATACCGAAGCCACGAAACCGTAAATCATAATCGCCCAAGTGAGCTGGATACCGTCAAGGTCGAACCAGTGGCCGACGGAACTGTGCGCCACGTCTTCGCCATATATCACGGCCAACATCAGCAGGATAAAGCCGACGATGGAAATCTCGCCGATTTTGCCCGGGCGGATATAGCGCGTGTAAATACCCATAAACAGCGCAATCGGCATGGTGGCGGCGATGGTGAACGTACCCCAAGGGCTGTGAACCAAGGCTTTCACCACAATCAGCGCCAACACCGCCATGATGATGACCATAATCATCAAAATACCGATGGACGCAATCACGCCGGGCACGGTGCCAAGTTCTTGTTTTACGATATCGCCCAAAGACTTACCGTCACGGCGCATGGAGACGAACAAGACCATCATGTCCTGTACCGCACCGGCAAACACTACGCCGAAGATAATCCACAGCGTACCCGGCAGATAACCCATTTGCGCAGCCAGTACGGGACCGACCAATGGGCCTGCGCCCGCAATCGCGGCAAAGTGGTGGCCGAACAATACGCCTTTGTGTGTCGGCACATAGTCCAAACCGTCGTTGTGCCGCTCGGCGGGCGTGAGGCGGTTCGGATCAAGCTGCATCACGTTTTTGGCAATGTACAGGCTGTAGAAACGATAGGCAATGCAGTACACCGATATGGCGGCGGTTACCATCCATATCGCACTGACATGCTCGCCGCGGCTGACGGCCAAGGTAGTAAAGGAGGCTAGGCCGACCAAAACCACAATGCCCCATATAAGGAACGTTTTCAGCGATTTCATGGTTGAATCCTTAGAATATATAAAATTAAGCACAAAGGGCCTGAATGATGACACCGGGCAAACAACCGCCACACAGTGCCTTTATGTGAGGAGACTAAAGATGGTAGTGTGAAGCCCGCTTATAAGATTAACACAAAAACGACAAAATATGCGGCAGACTTAACATATCGAAATCATAAATGCTTTAAATCAGCCCGATTGTGTCAATCTCATTCTTAAGCAGCCTGCACCCTCCCATTCAGGCCGTCTGAAATGATGCGCTTCATGCCGGCTATATTCTTTGACTTAGATTAAGCCGCAAAGTACTTGCATCATTACAATACCGCCCTCACTGGGAAAACCATCAGAACAGGAAACAATAAAATGAGCTATTTCGACTGGACTCCGGATCTCGACACCCACATAGAATTGGTGGATGAGCAACATAAAATCCTGGTCCGCTGCATTAACGAACTGCACGAAGCCAATCAACGCAAGGATTTCGAGACGGAGGGAAAAATCATCGAAGACCTAATCCGCTATACGGTCGAACATTTTTCCGATGAAGAAAAACTGATGGACGATGCCGGATATCCGCTCAGCAAACAACACAAACAAATCCATCAGCGTTTTGTCGATAAAGTCAGGGAAATCCAACAAAAACAGCGCGAAGGCGAAGATATCGGACAAGAATTGCTGGGCATACTGCACAACTGGCTGTTTACCCATATCAGCCATCACGACAAAGGTTTCATCCCCGCCGTGCAAAAATATTTGGCCGCCAAATCCTCTTACGACGAATTGGAAGCCGAAGCAGCGGTTCGGGCAGCCTTTCAAAATCCGCGCCGCACACAAAATCCGACCATTTTCCCAGCTTTTATCGACGACGATGCGGCCGATGCCAACCATTCCGGCAACAATAACGCGCAAGAATCGGAAGACATTTTTTCCAAAGCACGGCAAAATATCAAAAATTTGAAAATTTGGCGTTAGAACCGGCGGCGGGGCGGACTGCGGAGCATTCCGGCAACGCCTGCCGTTTTTGAAACGATACCCGTTTCAGGCAAAATCAAAACCAGCATCCTCAGGGTTTGAAACCCTGCCCACCCATCAAACGATTAAGGAACCACCATGGCAAAAATCGGCATCATCATGGGCAGCAACAGCGACTGGCCCGTTATGCGGCATGCCGCCCAATTTCTCGAACAATTCGGCATTACCTATGAGGCGCGCGTCGTTTCCGCCCACCGCACGCCGGACTTGATGTTCGAATACGCAGAAACCGCACGCGAACGCGGCATTCAGGCCATCATCGCCGGAGCGGGCGGCGCGGCCCACCTGCCCGGCATGGTGGCGGCAAAAACCACCCTGCCCGTACTGGGCGTACCCGTGCCGAGCAAATATCTGAGGGGCGAAGATTCCCTCTTGTCCATCGTCCAAATGCCCAAAGGCATACCCGTCGCCACCTTCGCCATCGGCGAAGCGGGAGCGGCAAACGCCGCTCTGTTTGCGGTTTCCCTGCTGTCCAACCACGATCCCGAACTGGCGGCCAAGCTGGCCGATTTCCGCGAACGGCAGAAACAGACCGTTTTGGAAATGGAACTTCCTGCCGAAGAATAAACTTGGCGGCAATCAATAATGAGGCCGTCTGAAAAGAATATGGCGGCTTCATCTGCTTTTGATGCCTGCATGAATCATACAAAGCTTGTCTGCCTCATATCGGCGGCATCTCAGACATTAACCTCTTCAGGCTGAGAGAATCCCACCCCATAGCAACCATAAAACAGATTTACCGCACAAAAAAATGCCGAAATCATGAATCAATCATGAATTCGGCGTTTTTTTATCGCGCAAACAACCACTCGATTCAAAAATCAAACGGCCGTACGACAAGCATCCGCTGTTTTCAGACGGCCTCGAAATGCGCCTGCAAGGCCGCTTCCACCGCCGCACGCACTTCTTCCCTGCTCCGGTTACTGTCGATGACGCGGTAACGTTGCGGATGGGCGGCGGCACGGTCGAGATAAGCACGGCGCACGCGGGCGAAAAACTCCGCCTCTTCCTGTTCGAAACGGTCTTTCTCGCGCGAACCGGCAATACGTTCGAACGATACCTCAAGCGGCACGTCCAGCAGCAGGGTCAGGTTCGGACGCAAGCTGCCCTGCACCCAGTTTTCCAACACTTCGATGTCTGCCGCCGGAATACCGCGCCCGCCGCCCTGATAGGCGAAGGTGGCGTCGGTGAAACGGTCGGAAACGACGTGGATGCCTTTATCCAAAGCCGGTAGTATCACGTCTTCCAAATGCTGGCGGCGGGCGGCGAACATCAGCAGGGTTTCGGTACGCAGTCCGACCCGGCTGTCGGGCGACAGCAGCAGGCGGCGCAATTCCTCGCCCAAAGGCGTACCGCCCGGCTCGCGGGTGAACAGAACCGGCATTCCGCGCCGTTCAAACCATTCGCGCATGGTCGCCAGATGGGTGGATTTGCCCGAACCGTCGATGCCGTCGAGTGTCAGAAATTGTGCTTGCATGGTTGTGCCTCGCTAAATGGATTTGCTTTTTTCAGACGGCCTATCCGCCGTTTTTGTTTTCTTTTACTGCTTTTTGGATTTCGGAGGCCGTCTGAACAGGATAAATCAGACTCATCGGATTGGCTTTGATCTGCATCCACATGGTGTCTATCAGCTTCGACAGGCTTTCGATGCGTGTACCGCGCGAGCGCAGGGCGACAATCAGCGCGAGCGAGAAGCTGACGAAGAGATTGACCACGCCTATCATCAGGACAAAAATCAAATTCATGATGAAATACAATATGCTGCCACCGTCACTGGCACTAGCGTAACCCAAGTTGGCCGAAGAAAAGGCAACGTGGCGGATGTCCAACGGCAGGCCGAGCAGGTGGCCGACCCAGCCCGTCATGCCCAACAGCATGCCGAAAATGAAATTGCCCGCCAGCGAACCGTAGTGGCGGTGCAGATAGTCGGCCAAACGGGCGCGGATGCCCGGCGGCAGGATTTTTTTCAGCAACGGCTGCACCGTCAGGCGTTGGCGCAGGTTGAGGTAGTCGGCGCGGTTGTCGAAAAAGCCGGAGATGATGCCGGAGCAAAACAACCACACGCCCGCTATCGCCGCATACCACAGCGTCGGCTGGGTGAACGGCTGGAGCGATTTGAACTGGTAGGCAACCGCATCGGCGTCCAAGAACGGCCGGCCGTTGTTTTGCGCGAAAGACAACGATACCAGCGTGGCCACCAGTACGGCAATACAAACATTGCCGAACACCGCCACGGTCTGCGAACGCGCGACGTCGATCAGCAGTTTGGCCAGTTTGCCTTCCACCGCGCCGCGCACCTTGTCGCCCTGTTCCACCGATTCGGCGATGCGGGAAGCGGTCATGGCGGGCTGTTTGGTGGCTACGGTACAGTGCACCATGTGGATGAACATAAAGCCCAAGCCGTAGTTCAGGCCGGACAGCAGTGCGGTGGAGAAATCGCCCAAACCCCAGCCGGCAATGTTGATTTTATTGCCCGCCATCAGGGCGATAATCACGCCACCGCCCGAAGCCGAAGCCAACATGCCCCAATATTCGCGCCTGTTGCGCGTGATGTAATGTTCGCCGTGGCCGCTGGTATTCTCCGAAATGCTGCGCGCCAGCATTTTGATGCTGCGCCGCCTCAGCAGCTCCGTGCTGTGCTGTTCCACAGCGGCCATCGTCAGGGAACGCAGCAAACGCACGGTATGGCGGCGGTAGGCACGGCCGTTTTCAGCCGTTTGGATTTCCAGCAGCACATCCAAACGGTCGAGCGTTTGCGACAGCCTTTCCAGCAGGTGCGCCACTTTGACCGACGAGCCCGCGCCCGCGCCGGTGCCCCGTTTGCGCAGCCTCTCCACCTGCTGCCGGCATTGCTCCATCATCACTTCGAGGTGGGCGGTATCAAATGCCTCTTTGTAATCCGGCTGGCGGTAATGCGCCACCAGCCGGCTGATTTCCTGATGCAGGGCGACGAATGCCGAATCCACTTCCATCAGTTTCGGTTCGATGCGGGTAAACTCGGGTTCCAATTCCTCCGCCGCCACCCAAATCGACAGCATTTCCAAAGCATGAAGCCGCGCCTGCGTCAGATGCCTTGCGGCCGTCTGAACCGTTGCATCCTCCGCGCCCGCACGCAGGCAGCCGTACAGCTTCAACCAACGGCGCAAGTTAATGGTTTCCAGCCATTTTTCATCGTTCTGCGAATGAAACAGATGCAGGAAGACATCGCGCAGGTTATTCAAATCCTTAAACGACGGCATAAAGCGTTCATAGATTCGGATACCGATTTCGCGTGCAAAACCGCTGCGCGAAAAAATGCCCAAGCCGACCAAGGCCGGATAAACGTGTACGCCGCCCAGCCATTGGTAAAAACGGCTGCCGAACAGTGCCGCCAATTCCGAATCCCGCCGCAGCACATCCAGCAGAAGGTCGAAACGCTGCCTCGCGCGCCTGATACCGCCCCTGCGCAAAAATTGCACCAGCGCATCGAGTATCGTCGCCATATCCTTTTTCGCTAGGGCCTCGGCCAGCAGGACGGGCAGGTTGTCCGGAGTGATTTTTTTCATGGTTAGAATGTTTGGTGTGGAAAGCGGGAGAAGGAAAATAACGGAAAGGAGCGGTGATGTAAAGGCCGTCTGAAAAATCGTTTCGGGCATCCTTCATAGACAAAGCCCGACTGCCGCCTTTACAATCCGCCATCCGAAACCGCAAGGAACGCCATCATGAACCAACCGGAAGTTTTGAGCATCAACGGCCCCGTAGGCACGCTCGAAACCATTTTCCTGCCGTCGCAAACCGCCCCGCAGGGCGTGGCGGTCATCAACCACCCCAACCCGCTGCAAGGCGGCACCAACACCAACAAAGTCATCCAAACCGCAGCCAAAGCACTCAACCGGCTGGGCTTCCACTGTTACCTGCCCAACCTGCGCGGCGTCGGCAACAGCGGCGGCGAACACGATTACGGCCGTGGCGAAACGGAAGACTGCCTGGCCGTTATCGACTACGCCCGCAGCCGCCACCCCGAAGCACCAAAACTGGCCATTGCGGGCTTTTCCTTCGGCGGCTACGTTTCCCTTTTCGCCGCCGCCCGCCAGACCCCTGACTTACTGTTGCTGATGGGCCCTGCCGTGCGCCACTACGATCGCGAACGCGAACCTGACGCGCCGAACCCGGCCCGCACCCTGCTGATACACGGCGAGCTGGACGAAGTCGTCAAACCGCAGCAGGCATTGGACTGGGCGGCCGGACAAGACATCCCCGTCATCCTCATCCCCCAAGCCTCGCACTTCTTCCACGGCAAATTGATTCCCCTGCGCGACACCATCCAACGTTTCGCCCCCGCCGTACTGCAACAGGCAGATGCCCGATAAGGCAGCCCGTCACGGCTGAGGCCGTCTGAAAAACCGTTTCCGACAAGAAAAACGGTTTTCAGACGGCCTCAGGCTTTTTTCAATGCCGAGCGGCCTTGCTTCCGCTACTCCTCACCCAACAACTGTTCGCGCGTCAGCAGGAACACGAAGCCGTCGCCGCCGCTGGTTTCCAGCCAGGTAAACGGCAGTTCGGGATAAGCGGCTTCCAACACATCGCGGTTGTGGCCGATTTCCACCAGCAGCACGCCGCGCGGATTGAGGAACTTCGCCGCCTGCAGAATAATCTGCCGCGTCGCGTCCAGTCCGTCTTCGCCGCTGCCCAAGGCCTCTTCCGGCTCGTGCAAATATTCCGGCGGCAGTTCGGCCACCGACTCGGCATCGACATAGGGCGGATTGGAAACGATTAAGTCGTAAGTGCCTTCCAAACCTTCGAACAAATCCGTATGAATCAGATTGATACGGTCTTCCAAGCCGTAATCTTCCACATTGACGGCCGCCACTTCCAGCGCATCCAGGCTGATGTCCACAGCATCAATGTCCGCCGCCGGATAGTGATGCGCCATCTGGATGGCCAGGCAGCCGCTGCCGGTGCACAAATCCAAAGCCGTATGCACCAGCTCGTCATACTCTATCCACGGGCGCAGCGGTTCGCCCAGCAGTTCGTAAATAAACGAACGCGGCACAAGCACCCGTTCGTCCACATAAAAATCAAATTCGCCCTGCCAAGCCTGATTCGTTAAATACGCCACCGGCACACGTTCGTTTACCCGCCGTTCAATCAAAGCCAGCAGGCGGCGTTTTTCAGACGGCAGCAAAACCGCGTCCAGATAAGGTTCCAGCAAATCCAGCGGCAGATTCAGCGTGTGCAGGATCAGATAAGCGGCTTCGTCGTGCGCATTGTCGCTGCCGTGGCCGAACGCCAGCCCCGCCTCATTGAAACGGCTGACGGCGAAGCGCAACATATCGCGCACGGTGGAAAGGTATCGTTCGGCTTCTTTAAACATAATTTATCCGGTGTGATTTTAAAAACGGCGCGGATTATACCTTACTTTCAGACGGCCTTTGCCCCGCCGCGACGGCGCAAGACAAGCAAACAGTCGTCTCACGGCCGCTTCCCCTATATAATCGCCGCCCACGACATCCAAAGGATTCACCATGCTGCTGGCACTTTCCCTCAACGACTTCGTCATCGTAGACCGACTCAACCTCGACTTCCAACCCGGTTTCACCGTATTGACCGGCGAAACCGGCGCCGGAAAATCCATCACCCTCGACGCCATCGGCCTGCTGTTGGGCGACAAGGCCGACTACGGCCAAATCAGGCAGGGCGCGGCAGAAGCACGCCTCTCCGCCCTGTTCGACCTTTCCGAACTGCCCGAATTGCAGGCCGAACTGCGCGAACAAGGACTGCTGGCGGAAGATGCGGAGGAACTCTCCATCCGCCGCATCATCGATGCCAAAGGAAAAAGCCGCAGCTACATCAACAACCAGGCCGCCACCCTGTCGCAACTGAAAAGCATAGGCAGCCGCCTGATCGACATTCACGGCCAAAATGCCCACCACTCGCTCAACCAAGAAGCCGCGCAGCGCGAACTGCTGGATGCCTTTGCCGGCTGCACCGCGCTGGCGGGCGAAGTCAAAGCCGCCTACCAAAGCTGGCAAAACGCCAACCAAGCCCTGAAGGCCGCCCAAACCCAAAGCGAAAACCTGCAAATCGAACGCGAACGGCTGGAATGGCAGTTTGACGAACTCAGCCGCCTCGCCCCCACGCCCGGCGAATGGGAAACCGTCAGCCAAAGCCACGACAGCCTCGCCCACGCCGCCGAACTGATGGAAGCCGCACAGGAAACCGAAGAAGCCATCAACGGCGACAACGGCCTGCAGGCGCAAATCTACCGCTGCCAGAAAAAACTCGAAGCCCTCAGCCGCATAGAGCCGCGCTTCAACGAAAGCCTGAACCTTCTGGCCAGCATCGAAGCCGAATTGGGCGAAGTATCCGCCAACATGCGCGACGTAGCCTCCCGCAGCGACCTCGATCCGGCCGAACTGGCCGCACAAGAACAACGCCTGGGCGAACTTATGGGCATGGCGCGCAAATACCGCGTCGAACCGCAGGATTTGCCGGCTAAAATGCAGGAAATCGAAGCCGCGCTGCAACAGCTTCAAGCCGCCGCCGACATTGCCGCCCTCGAAGCCGCCGCCGAACGCTGCGAAAAACAATACCACGAAGCGGCACAGCAACTTTCCGCCGGCCGCCGTCAGGCCGCCGAACGCCTCGGCAGCGAAACCGCCACCCACATGCAGGAATTGGCCATGAAGGGCGCGCGCTTCCACATCGAACTGCTGCCTGCCTCCCCGTCCGCCTTCGGACTGGAACAAGTGCAATACCAAGTGGCCGCCAACAAAGGCAGCCCGCTGCGCCCGCTGAACAAAGTCGCTTCCGGCGGCGAACTGGCGCGCATCAGCCTCGCCCTGCAAGTCGTCACCAGCCAATACACCCAAACGCCGACCCTGATTTTCGACGAAGTGGACACCGGCATCGGCGGCGGCGTAGCCGAAATGGTGGGCCGCGCCCTGCGGAGCCTCGGCAGGAAACACCAAGTGCTGGCCGTTACCCACCTGCCCCAAGTGGCGGCCTGCGGCGAACAGCATTGGCAGGTCAGGAAAAACAGCGAGGGCGAGCAAACCGTCAGCAGCATCCGCGTACTCTCCGCCGAAGAACGGGTGGAAGAAATCGCCCGTATGCTCGGCGGCGAAACCCTCACCGCCACCACGCGCAGCCATGCCGCCGAACTGCTGGAAATGGCGGCACGCTGAACAACGATGCCGCATACGGTCAGGCCGTCTGAAAGCGGGTTTCCCGAACATATTTTCAGACGGCCTGAAATGATAATATCGGGGTTTGCCCCTTTCCATCCACGGAAACGAAAATGAAAAAAATCGGAATCTTCCTGACACTGACTTTCGGCTGCACCCTGCCCGCCGCCGCAGAATGCCTGATCGGCCCAAACAGCATCGGCGGCGTCTCACTCGGGCAGGACCTGAAACAGGTCAGGCAAAAATTTCCCAAAGCGAAATTCAAACGGGAAAGTGATGCCGAAGGTGCGGCCTTTGTCGACATCATGCTGTCCAAAGATATTACCGTGTCGGCCCATTTGAACGGCGACGACGATCCCGATGCGCCTTTGCGGCTGAATCAGAAAATTATCTGGCTGGGCACCTCCTCCCCCGCCTGCCGCACCGCTTCCGGCATCCGCCCGGGCATGAAAATCCAAGATGCGGAAGCAAAACTGGGCAAGCTCAAACGCATCAGCCTGTCGGAAATCGAAATGCGCGAAACCGCCGAATTTACCCGTATGCCGAAACAGATGACGTTCCGAGTCGAAAGCGGGGCCGGAATTTATGCGGATCCAGACAAAATACCGAACCAAACCCGCCGCTATCGCAAAAACTCCCGCATAGAAACCATTTCCGTTTCATCATATTGATTGCCACGACAACCCAACCGAAAGATATGGCGGATGAACAAAAATCAAGACAAGGCGGCGAAGCCGCAGACAGTACGGATAATACGGCAAGGCGGGGCAACGCCGTACCAGTTTCAATTTAATCCGCTATAAAACCTGCCTGCCTCCATACATTCCCACCCCGTACCCCGAAAGCCGTCTGAATGCCCAAGCCCCATCAAATCATCGAACGCCATTGGCAACACCCCAATCTGTTTTTATCTTTCCTGCTCAAACCTTTATCCATGCTGTTTGCCAAAATTGCGGCAAAACGGCGCGATGATTTCGTTTCAGGCCGTCTGAAAAGCGAAAAGCTGCCCGTACCTGTGGTCGTGGTCGGCAATATCCATGCGGGCGGGACGGGGAAAACGCCGATTGTCGCCGCGCTGGTGTCGGGTTTGCAGGAAAAAGGCGTCAAGGTCGGCATCATCAGCCGAGGCTACGGGCGCAAGCGCAAGGCGGTTCATGTATTGAATGCCGAGAGCCGTGCGGAAGATGCGGGCGACGAGCCTTTGCTGCTGTTCCGTAAAACCGGCGCGCCGACGGCGGTGGGCAGCAGCCGTGCACAGGCAGGCAGGGCGTTGCTGGCGGCGCATCCCGACATCGGGCTGATTGTGGCGGACGACGGTTTGCAGCATTACGCCCTGCGGCGGGATGTGGAAATCGCGGTGTTTCCGGCGGCGGATACGGGGCGGTCAGATTTGGATTTGCTGCCCAACGGCAGTTTGCGCGAACCTTTGTCGCGTCTGGATTCGGTGGATGCGGTCGTCGTCAGCGGCGGTCAGGCGGATGCGTCGTTTGCGCCGTCTGAAAATATGTTTCACAGCCGTATCGAAACGGGACAGATTTACCGTTTGAACCAGCCGTCTGAAATACTGGATACAGGCCGTCTGAAAAAACAAACCGTCGCCGCTGTGGCGGGTATCGCCAAGCCGGAGCGTTTTTTCGATTCGCTGCGGAACATGGGCATCACGTTGAACCAAACCGTCGCGCTGCCCGACCATGCCGACATCGCAGCGGCAGATTTGCCGGATGCGGACGCGGTGATTATTACGGAAAAGGATGCGGTCAAGTTTTCAGACGGCCTCAATATGAACCATGTATGGGTATTGCCCGTTTGTGCGATAATCGAGCCTCATTTGGCATCATTCGTGTTGGAACGGATAAAGGCCGTCTGAAAACGAGCAAAGCGAGTTTCGCTAAAACCATCAAACCCGAAAGAAACCCCATGGAACAAAAATATTTTGATATCCTCGTCTGCCCCGTTACCAAGGGCAAACTCGAATTTCACCGCGACAAGCAAGAGTTGTGGAGCCGTCAGGCAAAGCTGGCGTATCCGATTAAAGACGGCATTCCCTATATGCTGGAAAACGAAGCGCGCGAACTGACCGAGGAGGAATTGGCATCATGAGCTTTATCGTCATCATTCCCGCCCGCCTGTCGTCATCCCGCCTGCCGCGCAAAGCCCTGGCGGACATCCACGGCAAACCCATGGTCGTGCGCGTGGCCGAACAGGCGGCAAAAAGCAAAGCGGCGCGCGTCATCGTTGCAACCGACCACGCCGACATTCATGCAGCCTGCGTGGCCTGCGGCATCACAACCGTCATGACTGCCGACACACACGAAAGCGGCACGACCCGTTTGGCCGAAGCTGCCGGATTGCTGAACTTGCCGCCGGACACCGTTATCGTCAACGTACAGGGCGACGAACCGCTGATTGCCCCCGAACTCATCGACCGCACCGCCGAAGTTTTAGTGGAAAACAACGTACAAATGGCGACCGCGGCGCACGAATTGCACGATTTCGACGAATTTATGAACCCCAACGTCGTCAAAGTCGTCCTCGACAAAAACCGCAACGCCATCTACTTCAGCCGCGCCCCGATTCCCTATCCGCGCGATGCCATGCGCGCCGAAAAACGCGAATTGCCCGCCGAAACCGCCGTCCTGCGCCATATCGGCATCTACGCCTACCGCGCCGGTTTCCTGCAACGCTACGCCGAAATGAGCGTCTCGCCGCTGGAAACCATCGAATCGCTGGAGCAACTGCGCGTCCTGTGGCACGGCTACCCGATTGCCGTCGAAACCGCCAAAGAAGCCCCCGCAGCCGGTGTGGATACGCAGGAAGATTTGGACAGGGTCAGAGCTGCGTTCAAGGTCGTCTGAAAACGAGCGAAGCGAGCTTCGCTAAAACAAGAGTACCGAGTTTCGCTAAAATCCGAAATCAGTCGGTTTCGGCATTAGGTTTCGCAAGTGAAGCCCGTGCTACGGGCTATTGAATTTGCCATCATCAGGAATTGCTATGAAACGCAGCATATTGATATTTTTATCCTGCATCGCCCTGCCTGCTTGCGCCGCCGATTTTTCCGCTTACGCGCCCAAAGGCTGGAAAATCATCAAAAGCGTGGAGGGGGATTTAAACGGCGACAATCAAGCCGATGCCGTTTTGGTGCTGCAAAAGCAAGACAAGGCAAACATCATCCCAAACGACTATATGGGATCACCCGAATTGGATACCAATCCGAGGATGTTGAAAGTATTGTTCAAACAGGCAGACGGTTACAAGACGGCTGTCGAAAACACAACGCTGATTCCGCCTGAAGGCGATAAAGATAAGAGCTGTCTTGACGACCCGTTTTCTGATGTCTCCATCGATAAAGGTCGTCTGAAACTCCGTTTTGAAGGGTTTTACAGTTGCGGAAACTGGTGGAAAGATTACAGCGACTACCTATTCCGTTACCAAAACGACCGCTTTCTCCTGATTGGGTATTCATATTATGAATATCACAGGGCTTCAGGCGAAATTGAGGAGTACAGCGACAATTATCTGACCGGAAAGCGGAAGAGAACGACAGGCGGCAATGTGTTCGGTTCATCGAAAGACCGTCCGAAAGTCAAATGGGAAAGATTAAAAGCGAAACCTTATTATTTGGACGAGCCTTATCACGATTCAATAGAATGAGATAGGCCGTCTGAAAATGATGAGCCGTAAAAAGCTGTTTTCAGTAAACACCAAACCCGATAATCCGTTTTACCCAAACACCGACAGAAAGCCCTTTATGACCGATTTACGCCATTTGAGCCGCGAGGAGCAAAAACTGCTTGCCGATGCTGCCCTGCTATTTTTCAAAACAACCGCAATAACTTAACCATGCAATGCTGAAAATGGAAACCGCATGAGTTGTTAGTCATTTCGTCATCGTACTTTCAAACAGTATTTTAGATTTAACTTCATTTAAAGATTCAAGATTATGAAACACATCCACATTATCGGTATCGGCGGCACGTTTATGGGCGGGGTGGCCGCCATTGCCAAAGAAGCGGGGTTCAAAGTCAGCGGTTGCGACGCGAAGATGTATCCGCCGATGAGTACCCAGCTCGAAGCCTTGGGCATAGACGTACACGAAGGCTTCGATGCCGCGCAGTTGGACGAATTTAAAGCCGACGTTTACGTGATCGGCAATGTCGCCAAGCGCGGGATGGATGTGGTTGAAGCAATTTTGAACCGCGGTCTGCCTTATATTTCCGGCCCGCAATGGCTGTCGGAAAACGTGCTGCACCATCATTGGGTACTCGGCGTGGCGGGGACGCACGGCAAAACGACCACTGCGTCCATGCTCGCATGGGTCTTGGAATATGCCGGACTCGCGCCGGGCTTCCTCATCGGCGGCGTACCGGAAAACTTCAGCGTTTCCGCCCGCCTGCCGCAAACGCCGCGTCAAGACCCGAACAGCAAATCGCCGTTTTTCGTCATCGAAGCCGACGAATACGACACCGCCTTTTTCGACAAACGCTCCAAATTCGTGCATTACCGTCCACGTACCGCCGTGTTGAACAATCTGGAATTCGACCACGCCGACATCTTCGCCGACTTAGGCGCGATACAGACCCAGTTCCACCACCTTGTGCGCACCGTGCCGTCTGAAGGTTTAATCGTCTGCAACGGACAGCAGCAAAGCCTGCAAGATACTTTGGACAAAGGCTGCTGGACGCCGGTGGAAAAATTCGGTACCGAACACGGTTGGCAGGTCGGCGAAGTCAATACCGACGGCTCGTTCGACGTGTTGCTTGACGGCAAAAAAGCCGGACACGTCGCATGGGATTTGATGGGCGGACACAACCGCATGAACGCGCTCGCCGTCATCGCCGCCGCACGTCATGCCGGAGTCGATATTCAGACGGCCTGCGAAGCCTTGAGCGCGTTTAAAAACGTCAAACGCCGCATGGAAATCAAAGGCACGGTAAACGGCATCACCGTTTACGACGACTTCGCCCACCATCCGACCGCCATCGAAACCACTATAGAAGGCCTGCGCCAGCGCGTCGGAAACGCACGCATCCTCGCCGTCCTCGAGCCACGTTCCAACACCATGAAACTCGGCACCATGAAAGCCGCCCTGCCCGAAAGCCTCAAAGGTGCCGACCAAGTGTTCTGCTACGCCGGAGGCGTGGACTGGGACGTCGCCGACGCCCTCGCGCCTTTGGGCGGCAAGCTGCACGTCGGACAAGACTTCGATGCCTTCGTCGCCGAAATCGTGAAAAATGCCGAAGCAGGCGACCATATTTTGGTGATGAGCAACGGCGGTTTCGGCGGGATACACGGGAAGCTGTTGGAAGCGTTAAAATAAGGTTGGTTAAAATTTTGGAATGTATGAGGCCGTCTGAAAACCGAAGTTTGGTTTTCAGACGGCCTTTTGTTATAGAGCGATTTAGATGGGCTGCCTGGGTTGTTAAAGTTCACGCTTAGGGTTCGCTTGAAAAGCCATAGATTCGACTACTGACATCCGGCGGCATATTCGATATTCCTGTCGTTTCAACCATAGCCCAAATATACAAAAGGCCGTCTGAAACGATTTCAGACGGCCTTTACTTGTCGAACCCTCTTTATTTAACCGCAACCGCCGCATTTGCCGCAGCCGCTGCTGCAATCGCGTTTTTTCGGTTTGAATACGAATTTCCGCAAAAGGAAGAATACGCAGGCGAGCATAATCACGCCGACGATAATATATTGAGTCATAACGATTGTATCCATTTAGTTGTTTGGTAAACCACAAATGAGGCGAAGTAAGCCATCAGGAACAAATAGCCGGTAATCATCACCATACTTTTTGTGGATTTGGTTTCGCGTTTAATCACAGCCAATGTCGCGGCGCACATGGGGGCGTACACATACCAAGCCAGGAAGGCGAAGGCGGTCGGCAGGCCCCAGTTGTTGTGTACGATCGGAATCAGCGCGTTTTGTACCGCGTCTTCAGACGACGCGCTGACGGAATAGACCGTACCCAGCGCGGCAACGACGACTTCACGCGCGGCGATGCCCGGAATCATGGCGATACACATTTCCCAAGTGAAGCCGATCGGAGCGAACAGCGGCTGGATGGTATTGCCGATCATGCCGGCGAGGCTGTAATCGATTGCGGCCCCGGTCGCGCCTGCGGGCGGTTGAGGCCAGCTGACCAAGCCCCACAAAACCACGGTCAGCGCGAAGATAATCGTACCGGCGCGTTTCAGGAAGGCTTTGACCCTGTCCCACAGGCTGGTGATGATGTGTTTGAAGTTGGGCGTACGGAAGGTCGGCAGCTCCATCAGCAGGGGGAATTGCTGCACGTTGCCTTTGACTCGTGCCAAGCGTTTCATGATATATGCCGCCAGTGCAGCCGACAGGATGCCTGCGAGATAGAGGACGAATAGCGTCAGCCCTTGCAGATTGAAGATTCCGCCTACTGTGCGGTCAGGAATGACGGCGGCGATAATCAGCGCGTACACGGGCAGCCGCGCGGAACAGGTCAGCAGCGGGGCGACGGCGATGGTAACGAGGCGTTCGCGCGGGTCATTAATCGTACGCGCCGACATCACGGCGGGGACGGCGCAGGCGAAACTCGACAGGAGCGGGATGAACGATCGTCCGGACAGGCCGCTTTTCGCCATCACGTTATCCAGCAGGAACGCCGCGCGCGGCAGGTAGCCGGAATCTTCCAAAAGCAGGATGAAGGCGAACAGAATCGTAATCTGCGGCAGGAATACCAACACGCTGCCCATACCAGCAAGTACGCCGTTGACGAGCAAGTCGTTGAGGATGCCCGGCGCCATGTTTGCGCCGACCCATTCGCCCAGCGCGGTAAAGCCGCCTTCAATGGCGTCCATAATCGGCGCCGCCCATGTGTAAACCGCTTGGAACACCATAAACAGGATGACCAGCAGCATAATCATGCCCCAGACGGGGTGCAGCACGATGTCGTCGAGTTTTTTGTGCCATGCGGGCAGCGTCATCTGCGTGCGCACTACTTGTGCCAAAATCGATTCGACTTCTTGATAAAGTTTGTCGCTATCCAGCGCATCGAGCGTGCGTTCGGCAGAGGCGGGGCTGGCGGGGAAAGAGCGTTTGCGCGGCAGCTTGGCCACGGCTTCGCGCACTGCCTGTACGCCCGACGCGCTCACTGCGACTGTTTCCAAAACAGGTGCATCCAACAACTCGCTCAGTTTAGCGGCATCGATATTCAAGCCCCTTCTTCGGGCAACGTCGCTCATGTTCAGCGACACCACCATAGGCAGCCCCAGCGTTTTCAGTTCCAAAATCATGCGCAGGGTCATCCGCAGGTTGGTCGCGTCGGCAACGGCAATAATGGCATCGGGCGGAATGCCCATCTTGCCCACCATTACATCTTTCGCCACCGCTTCGTCGGGGCTGGTCGTGCGCAGGCTGTATGTGCCTGGCAGGTCGATAATGCGGACGGCCTCGTCGTCGAGGAAGGCACCCTCGCGCTTATCGACCGTTACGCCCGGATAATTGGCCACCTTGGCATGTGAGCCGGTCAAACCGTTGAACAAAACGGTTTTGCCGCAGTTTGGCGCGCCAATCAAGGCAAAATAGCTTAGTTCCATGAATTGAACTCTCCTTTTTTTGATTGCTTTGATAAGTTTGAAGTCGGATTTGGGGAAAAGGCTTTGAAATTGTGTTTTCAGACGGCCTAAGGCCGTCTGAAAAGGATGGGGCAATCAAATTGATTTTACCCTTGCCGCATTTTCGGAGTACGAAGCATGCCTGTGTACGGCGGTCAGCCGTCAATCACATGGCACATAATTTTTCCCGCTTCTTCCTGCCGCAACGAGAATTGCGACTGGTTGCCCAGCCGCACGGCAAACGGACCGCGTCCGAATCCGCCGACGGCAATCACCTGCAACGGCATCCCGCTTGAAAAGCCCAAATCGGCAAGGCGGCGCGTAACCAGCGGGTCGAGTTCGCCGAAAATCGGATTGGCGACAATAGAATCAATGTGCGCGACCGCGCCTTTACTGAGTTTTGATAAAGGTATGGTAGACATAGGGGGTTTACTTTCGGTGTCGATTAAAAAAACAAACGGCCTGGAAAGACGAATCCGACGCGAGGAAGGATAAGGATATATCCCGCCGCCCGCTCCCGCAAAAGAGATAATTTTAATTATTTGCTGCTTTATTTCGCTATGATAATAAATCTTGTTAATAAAAAAATCAAATCCAAGAGCTGCCAAAACCCTGTTTTCAGACGGCTTCTTGCGGCAAATCAAAAAAAGGAATGATTCGTCGGAAAAGCAGGGGAGCACTATTGATGGGATTTCCGTTTTGATGTTTCATAAAACAGTGGAGACAAAAGGAGCAAATGATGAAAATCTACACCGCCGCAGAAATGCGCGAACACGAACAAATGGCCGTCGACAAAGGCACGACTTTCGAGCAACTGATGGAAAACGCGGGACGAGCCGCAGCCGCCGACCTGCTGCGAAGGCGGCCCCAGGCCGGGCGGGTGCTGATTGTGTGCGGCAAAGGCAACAACGGCGGCGACGGCATGGTGATGGCGCGGATACTGCAGGCGCACGGCTGGCGGGCGGACATCCTGTTTGCTGCCGGAGAAAAACTATCCGAACTGGCGGAATTAAACCGCGGCCGGCTGCAAGGTTTGGACGGCATAGGCTTGATTGCCGCCGAAGACTTGGCAGGCCGTCTGAAAACAGGTTACGATGTGATTATCGAAGGCATCTTCGGCACAGGCTTCGGCGGCAGGCTGCCCGCCGGCATCGCCGCAATCTGCCGCCTGCTGAATCAATCGGACGGCCTGAAAGTCGCGCTGGACATCCCGACCGGGCTGAACTGCGACACGGGAGAAGCAGATGCGGATACCTTCCGTGCCGATTTAACCTACACCTTCGCCGCCTACAAACCGGCGCACCTGGGCGGAAACGGTAAAACATACTGCGGCGAAATCGTCTGTTTGGACATCGGTATCGATTAAGGCCGCGCAATATGACAGAGGCCGTCTGAAGATTGTTTTTCAGACGGCCTCTGCCCTATCTCGCGTTGTTTTTTATTCTTTCAACGCTTCTTCATCCAGAGATTTCAACCATTCCAGCTTTTCGCCGATTTTGATTTCCAGCCCGCGCGGGACGGGTTGGTAGAAATCGGGTTCCTCCAAGCCGTCGGGCATATAGCTTTCGCCGGCGGCGTAGGCGTTCGGTTCATCGTGGGCGTAACGGTATTCGCGTCCGTAGCCCAATTCCTTCATCAGCTTGGTCGGGGCGTTGCGCAGATGGACGGGCACTTCGTCGCTGGCGTTTTCTTTGACGAAGCGGCGCATTTGGTTGTATGCCTTGTAGCCTGCGTTGGATTTCGCGGCGGCGGCAAGGTACAGTACGGCTTGCGCCAGCGCGAGTTCGCCTTCGGGCGAGCCTAAGCGTTCGAAGGTGGCGGCGGCATCGTTGGCGATTTGGAAGGCGCGAGGGTCGGCAAGCCCGATGTCCTCCCACGCCATACGCACGATGCGGCGGGCAAGGTAGCGCGGGTCGGTGCCGCCGTCGAGCATACGGCAAAACCAATACAGCGCGGCATTCGGATGCGAACCACGTACGGATTTGTGCAGGGCGGAGATTTGGTTGTAGAAACTCTCGCCACCTTTGTCGAAACGGCGGATTTGCGCGCCCAAGCTGTCGGCGAGAAATTCGGCGGTCAGGGTTTTCAGACGACGTGTGTCGGCGGCGCGTAACAGTTGTTCTAATAAATTCAACAATCTGCGCGCATCACCGTCGGCGGTATTGACGAGCAGCTCCTGCGCATCGGCTTCAATCGTAAAATCTCGGTATTCGGGCAACGCTAATACTTTGGCAATCAGTTTCTTGAGGTCGTCTGAAGACAAGGATTGCAAAACATACACCTGCGCGCGGCTCAACAGCGCGGGATTGACTTCAAACGACGGGTTTTCCGTCGTCGCGCCGATAAAGGTCAGCAAACCGCTTTCGACATGAGGTAAAAACGCGTCCTGCTGCGCCTTGTTGAAGCGGTGGACTTCATCGACAAACAAAATCGTCGCGCGTCCCTGCTGCAAAGCGATTTCGGCTTTATCGATTGCCTCGCGTATGTCTTTCACGCCGGAGAATACGGCGGAAACAGGCAAAAACTGGGCGTTGAAACTCTGTGCCAAAATCCGCGCCAACGTCGTCTTGCCCACGCCCGGCGGTCCCCACAGCAACATGGAATGCGGCTTCCCGCCTTCCACCGCCACGCGCAGCGGCTTGCCTTCGCCGATTAAATGCTGCTGCCCGATAACATCATCAAGCGTATGCGGGCGCAGGCGTTCGGCAAGCGGTGCATCGGGTTGGCGGGTGAAGAGGTCGGACATGGCGGATTCCGTGAAAGAGGATTTCAGACGGCCTCATTATACCGCTGCCCGCAATCGGTGGCACGGCGACGGCTTTCGGGTACAATACGGGCTTTTGCCCTGCCGGATAACGGCATTTTTTCGAATTCGACAAATAAAGGAAACAATATGAAGAAATTGTTGGCAATGATAACGGCAGCCGCCCTGCTCGGAGGCTGTGCGAGCGACGGCAATATGGGCCTTTTGGGCGGCGGTTTCGGCAGCGGCGGCGGTCAGGATGTAGCCGGCATCGGCAGCTCGGTACTAAAAACCGTTATCGACGGACAATGCCGCACCGAGCTGAACAACCGTAACGAATGGCGCATGATTGCTTTGAGCATGAGCGCGGAACGCCAACGCCAGTGGGAAGACAGAATCTGCAGCTGTGTGAGCGAAGACGCGCTGAACCAGGTCAGCGTGGCCGACCTGACTTCCATGCTGGACACCAACAGCCGCAATCAGGCCGTGGCGAAAATCACCGCTCGCACGGTAACATCCTGCGTGAAACGTATTTACAGACCCTAAACCTTTTCAGACGGCCTTTTGAGGCCGTCTGAAAACATGATTCGGAGAAAAAAGTGAAATATATCAGCACACGCGGCGCAACCGACCGCAAAACCTTCGGCGAAGTCCTGCTTATGGGGCTGGCACCCGACGGCGGCCTGATGCTGCCGGAACATTATCCGCAAATCGACCGTGCGACCTTAGACAAATGGCGCGGTTTGGCCTATGCCGATTTGGCGTTTGAAATCATGCACCTGTTTGCCACCGACATTCCCGAAGGCGACCTGCGCGCCATCATCAACCGCACCTACACCGCCGAAGCCTTCGGCAATGCGGAAATCACCCCCGTGCGCACCCTTTCAGACGGCCTGAAAATCCAAGCCCTGTCCAACGGCCCCACACTGGCCTTCAAAGACATGGCCATGCAGTTTTTGGGCAACGCCTTTGAATATGTTTTGAAACGCGAAGGGCAAACCCTGAACATCGTCGGCGCCACCAGCGGCGACACCGGTTCGGCTGCCGAATACGCCCTGCGCGGCAAGGAAGGCATCCATGTGTTCATGATGTCGCCCAAAGGCAAAATGAGCGCGTTCCAGCGCGCGCAAATGTACAGCCTGCAAGACGAAAACATCCACAACATCGCCGTGGACGGCATGTTTGACGACTGCCAGGACATTGTAAAAGCCATTCAAAACGATGCTGCCTTCAAAGAGAAATACCGTATCGGCACGGTCAACAGCATCAACTGGGGACGCGTGATGGCGCAGGTGGTTTACTACTTCGCCGGCTATTTCAAAGCGACGGAGGGCAATGACGAAACCGTCAGCTTCTGCGTGCCCAGCGGCAACTTCGGCAACGTCTGCGCCGGCCACATCACCAAACAAATGGGCCTGCCTATCCGCCGCCTGATGGTCGCCACCAACGAAAACGACGTATTGGACGAGTTTTTCAAAACCGGTTCCTACCGTCCGCGCACCGCCGCGCACACCCACGTTACCTCCAGCCCGTCGATGGACATTTCCAAAGCGTCCAACTTCGAACGCTTCATTTTCGACCTGACCGGCCGGGATGCGGCGGAAATCGAAACGTTGTGGGCGGAAGTCGGCGCAGGCAAAGGCTTCAACCTCGCTTTCGCGCTGGACAAAATCCGCAATGAATACGGCTTTGTTTCCAGCAAAAGCCTGCACCGCGACCGCCTGGCCGTCATCAAGCAGGTTTACGAGCAGGACGGCGAACTCATCGACCCGCATACCGCCGACGGCGTGAAAGTCGCCCGCGAATTGCGCGAGGCAGGCGAAACCGTCGTTTGCCTGGAAACCGCGCTGGCGGCAAAATTTGCCGATACCATCCGCGAAGCGGTCGGCGATGTGGA
Source organism: Neisseria sp. P0008.S010 (assembly GCF_051962715.1). NCBI lineage: Bacteria > Pseudomonadati > Pseudomonadota > Betaproteobacteria > Neisseriales > Neisseriaceae > Neisseria > Neisseria sp. P0008.S010. The sequence continues at coordinate 26,852 of NZ_JBQCVA010000015.1, read as the reverse complement.
CATCCCGCGCCCGGCCAAACTGCAGGGTTTGGAAGATTTGCCGCAGAAGGTGCAGAACGTACCGAATCAGGCCGAAGCGGTAAAAGAAATCATCCGCAACGTGTTAAATTAAGATGCAGATAAATAAAAAAGATACGGACACCAACCATACCAATGCCCCAAACTTTGCCGTCGAACTTACCCGGCTCGCCGCTCAGCAAAGTAACAATATCGCGCGCTATACACTTTCAGACGGCAGGACCGTTTGGATACGTAAAGCTAAACCGCATAATCCTGCCTGGCGTTACGCACTACTGGGTATGATTACCAAACCGCTCCATTTAAGAGTACTGAAGCCTGTACCAAACTTAGGTGGAGAAAAAGCGATTGCAGTTGAATCAACCCGCCTACGTACGCTTTATAAGGCCGGTATCCGCGTACCAGAATTACTGGCCGTACAGAGCAACGCCCTGATGATGGGTAATTTGACCGGTATCGCACTTGACGTCCGCATCGAACAAGAAGCCGGAGAGGGGCATTTGGACGCATGGGAAGCAGGATTGTCGGCAATCGAAGACGTGCATCGGCGCGGGCAATTCCTAAGTCAGGCTTTCGCCCGCAACTGCATGATAGACAGCGATAAAATCTCTTTCCTCGATTTTGAGGACGACCCGTCCGAAGTATTGACCTTGGAGGAATGCCAAAGCCGGGATTGGTTGTGCTATCTGCATTCGACTTCGTTATTGTTAAAAAAATACGGTTTGCTGAAACAGGCGTCGGTTTTATGGCATGACAAACTGTTGGAACAACCGGAAACAGTGCAAAAACTGGTATTGCAAACTGTGCGGCCAATACGCTGGATACATTGCATAAGTCATTCGTATTGGGGGCGGGATGCACTGAGGCTGGCTGCACTAACCACCCTGTTTATATTGGCCGATAGTTATTTTTGAACGGTATCCCCAATATAGAAAATAAATGCTGTATTAATTTCCTATTTGTCATTCCAGATAAGGCCGTCTGAAAAATCCTACAAACGCATTTTTCAGACGGCCTTTTTATCTCAGGACAACACAGCTTCAAGGTTTAATCGTTTGGCCGTTGATTTTCAGGCCGGTCAGTTTCAAATCGTAGGTTTTGCCGTTGTCAGTGTAGGTGATTTTGGCCGGAATGTTGCCGAACGCGGGCGCGAAGGAATAGTTCACGATGTCGTCGCCGCGTTTGACTCGGTAGTTGTCGATAGTGGTTTTGCCGCCGTTGAACGCATATTGCGTCGAACCGGTTTTCACCAGCCCGCTGACATTATAGACACGCTTGCCGTTGGTAATTTTCAGGCCGGCAGGGAGTTTGCCGTCGGTGGCGGCCAGCTGCCACGACAGGGCGAACAGGTCGAGGATTTGTCCGGCGGCGTTTTCGGTTTGCAATTCGCCGCTTTTGCCGTAGGTGATTTTGCCGCCGCCGAATTTGGCTTCGGCATAGGTTTTGCCTTTGCGGATGTCTTTGTAATAGCTCGGGTGCAGGCTGTTGCCGTGGATGGTGCCGCCGCTTTCGAAACGGAAGTTGTACATCGGCACTTTGATGACGGAAACAATGCGGTAGCTGTTGCCGCTGCGGCTGAACGTCATGGTGGCCGGAATGCCGTAAGAGCCGCTGTATTGCAATTCCGCACTTTGCGGCAGTTCGGCTGCCGAGGCGGGCAGTGTGGCGGGCAGGAGTGCCAGCGCGGCGGGCAATAGGGAAATGGGTTTCATCATGGGTCCTCTCGGTGCTTACCCTGCTTCAGGGTGTGGAAAGATTGCTTTTTCAGACGGCCTCTCCAGCATAAGGCAGGCCGTCTGAAAAACGGATGTTTAAAAATATTCCAAATCGGGAAACTTGGCGGCAATGCTGCCGCCGTCGAATGTGCGGGCGTATTCGGCGCAGCGCGTTTTCAGCGGCAGTTTTTTATCGCGGTTGAGCAGCATTTCAGGGTCGAACGCGGCTTTGATGCCCCAAAAGGCGGCGCGTTCCCCTTCGCCGAATTGGGCGCACATGCCGTCGATTTTTTCCAGCCCTACCCCGTGTTCGCCTGTAATAGTGCCGCCGAGCTGCACGCAGCGGCGCAGGATTTCCGCACCGAAGGCCTCGGCGCGCGGCCATTCGCCCGCCTGATTGTCGAACAGGATGAGTGGGTGCATATTGCCGTCTCCCGCATGGAAAACGTTGATGCATTGCAGGCGGTGTTTCTTCGACAGCCCGTCGGTAAAATCCAGCATTTCGCCGATTTTCCGCCTCGGGATGGTGCCGTCCATGCAATAAGAATCGGGCGCAAGGCGGGCGGCGGCGGGGAAGACGGATTTGCGGCCCGCCCAAATGGCGGTACGTTCGATTTCGTTGCGTGACACTTTCAGGCCGGTCGCGCCGGCGCGGCTCAGGATGTGCCGTATTTTATCGATTTCCGCTTCAACCTCTTCGGCCATGCCGTCGGATTCGCACAGCAGCAATGCTTCGGCTTCGCGGTCGAATCCGGCATGCAGGTAGTCATCCACGGCGCGGGTGGACGCGCCGTCCATCATTTCCAGCCCGGCCGGAATGATGCCTTCGGCAATAATATCGGCCACCGCCTGCCCTGCTTTGCCCATATCGGCAAACGAGGCTTGGATGACTTGCGCGGTTTGCGGTTTGGGCAGAAGTTTCAATACGACTTCGGTAACGGCGGCAAACATGCCTTCGCTGCCGATAAACAGCGGCAGCAAATCCAAGCCCGGCGCATCATACGCTTCGCCGCCCAGTTCGATGATGCCGCCGTCCATCAATATGGCGCGTATTTTCAACACATTGTGGGTGGTCAGGCCGTATTTCAAACAGTGCAGGCCGCCGGCGTTTTGCGCGATGTTGCCGCCTATGGTGCAGGCAAGCTGGCTGGACGGGTCGGGGGCGTAGAAAAGACCGTATGGCGCGGCAGCATCGGAAACGGCCTGGTTGCGCACGCCGGGTTCCACCGTGGCGGTGCGCGCCTGCGGGTCGATTTTCAAAATGCGGTTAAACCGCGCCATCGCCAGCAAAAGCCCGTCGGGCGTGGCCGTGCCGCTGCCGGTCAAACCCGTGCCCGCACCGCGCACGGTAACGGGTATCCCCAGCCCCGAACAGGTTTGCAGAACGGCCTGCACCTGCGCTTCGGTTTCCGGCAGGGCGACGGCCAGCGGCGGGCGGGTGAAAACGGTCAGCGCGTCGCATTCGTAGGCTTTCAGTTCGTTTTCCGCCGTCAGCAGGGTCATGCCGTCCAGCGCGCCGCGCAGGATTTCCTGCAACATGGCGCGTTGTTCGGCATTGAGGGCGGTTTGCGGGGCGAGTTCCTGCATGGCGGTCTGCATTCGGGGAAAACAAGCGGGCAGTATAGTCCATTGGCGGATGCTTGCAAAACCGCATCCGAGCTTTGCCGACCCGCCGTTATTTTTTCAGACGGCTCCAATTAGCCGAAACGGGCTTTTTCGGCTAAAATGCGCAGCTATTTGCCTTTTCTATTTTCAAAGGCCGTCTGAAAGAAATGATTTGACCGGAAACCTGTTTTCAGACGGCCTCCAAACCCATATAGAACCAAATGAAAAATATCCGAAATTTCTCCATCATCGCCCACATCGACCACGGCAAATCCACCCTCGCCGACCGCTTCATCCAATTCTGCGGCGGCTTGGAAAACCGCGAAATGAGTTCGCAGGTTTTGGACAGCATGGACATCGAAAAAGAGCGCGGCATCACGATTAAGGCGCAAACCGCCGCGCTGAACTACAAAGCCAAAAACGGCGAAACCTACCTGCTGAACCTGATTGACACTCCGGGACACGTGGACTTTTCCTATGAAGTGTCGCGCAGTCTGTCCGCCTGCGAAGGCGCGCTCTTGGTGGTGGACGCATCGCAGGGCGTGGAAGCGCAAACCGTGGCCAACTGCTACACGGCGATTGATTTGGGCGTGGAAGTCGTGCCCGTGCTGAACAAAATCGACCTGCCCGCTGCCGACCCCGACCGCGTGGCGCAGGAAATCGAAGACATCATCGGCATCGACGCGGTGGGCGCGGTCACCTGCTCCGCCAAATCCGGCTTGGGCGTGGAAGACGTGCTGGAAGAAATCGTGGCCAAAATCCCCGCGCCGGAAGGCGACGAAAACGCGCCGCTGCAAGCTGTGATTATCGATTCGTGGTTCGACAACTATGTCGGCGTGGTGATGCTCATCCGCGTGAAAAACGGCCGTCTGAAACTGAAAGACAAAGTACGCTTCATGTCCACCAAGGCCGAAAGCCAAGTGGAACAGCTCGGCGTGTTCACCCCGAAATCGTTAAACAAACAAGAGCTTAAAGCAGGCGAAGTGGGCTTTTTGATTACCGGCGTGAAGGAGCTGGGACAGGCCAAAGTGGGCGACACGGTAACGCTGGTGCAAAACCCCGCTTCCGAGCCGCTGCCCGGCTTCAAAGAAGTGCAAAGCCAAGTGTTCGCCGGCCTGTATCCCGTGGAAAGCCACGACTACGAAGCCCTGCGCGACGCGCTGGAAAAGCTGCAACTCAACGACGCTTCGCTGAAATTCGAGCCGGAAGTGTCGCAAGCGTTGGGCTTCGGCTTCCGCTGCGGCTTCTTGGGCTTGCTACACTTGGAAATCGTGCAGGAACGCTTGGAACGCGAATTCGACATGGATTTGATTACCACCGCGCCGACCGTGGTGTATGAAGTGATTCTGAAAAACGGCGAAAAAATCGACGTAGAAAACCCCTCCAAGCTGCCCGACATCGCCACCATCGACACGATTATGGAGCCGATTATTACAGCGACCATCCTCGTGCCGCAGGATTATGTCGGCAACGTGATGACGCTGTGCAACCAAAAACGTGGCGTGCAGCGCAATATGCAATACATGGGGCGGCAGGTGATGCTGACCTACGATTTGCCGATGAACGAAGTGGTGATGGACTTTTTTGACAAACTCAAATCCACTTCGCGCGGCTACGCTTCTTTGGACTATGAATTTAAAGAGTTTATGCCGTCCGACCTTGTGAAACTGGACATTATGGTGAACGGCGACAAAGTGGACGCGCTGAGCCTGATTGTGCACCGCCAAACCTCCGTGCAGCGCGGCCGCGAACTGGCGGCAAAAATGCGCGAACTCATCCCGCGCCAGATGTTCGACATTGCCGTGCAGGCTGCCATCGGCGGGCAGATTATCGCCCGCGAAAACGTGAAGGCGCTGCGCAAAAACGTATTGGCGAAATGCTATGGTGGCGATATTACGCGTAAGAAAAAACTGCTGGAAAAACAAAAAGCCGGTAAAAAACGCATGAAACAAGTGGGCAATGTGGAAATCCCGCAGAGCGCGTTTCTGGCGATTTTGCAGGTGGGGGACAAATAAATGAATATCTATCTAATCGGCGCACTACTGGCCTTAATCGCCGGCATCGGCCTGTTTGCAATCAGCAGCAAAGAGCGGGGCGAAAACGGCGAATGGAGCGACGGCCTGCAATGGGGTTATCTCTTGACCATGATCGGCATATTCGGCCTGCTGGCGTTCAAGATGAGCTTTACCGCCGTATTGCTGGTGTTTGTCGTATTTACCGGCGCGATTTGGCTGTGGCGCAAGCTGTCTTTCAAACCTGGGCAGACGACCACGGTGGATGAAAAAGGACAAAAGGTATTGCGCGGCACCTTGGATGACGAAAACCATTTCCGCGATTATATGTCCGGCTTTTTTCCGATTATCCTGACTGTATTCATACTGCGTACCTTCATTGCCGAACCGTTTCAGATTCCGTCCAGCTCCATGCGCCCGGGCCTGGTGAAAGGCGACTTTATCTTAGTCAACAAGTTTGCCTACGGCATCCGCATGCCGATTCTGAATAATGTGTTAATCGATACCGGCACCATTCAGCGCGGCGACGTGGTGGTCTTCAATTATCCCTTGGAGCCGGAAACTAATTACATCAAACGCGCGGTCGGCATTCCCGGCGACGTGGTGGAATACAAAGACAAGGTATTGACCGTGAACGGCCAGCCCGTACCGCAAACAGCAGCGGGCAACTACGAATATCCTGAAGACGAAAATCCCGCCATGACGCATTCGTCCGAACGCTTTCAGACGGCCTTAAACGGTAAAAACTTCGACATCCTGCTGGATGAAGGCCAGCCGTCGTTTAATCCCGAAGGATTGCTGCGTTACTTCAACGTACTGATGCCGGAGAAAAATTATCAAGGCAGCGGATTGAAAGAGTTTTGCCAATATGCCGAAGACGGCAGTGCCTTTACCTGCAAAGTGCCCGAAGGCCGCTATTTCATGATGGGCGATAACCGCGACAACAGCGCGGATTCCCGCTACTGGGGTTTTGTCGATGACAAACTGATTGTCGGCAAAGCGTTTTTCATCTGGATGAACTTGGGCGACTTCGGCCGCATCGGCAACAGCGTGAACTAAAACCGAACCGCCCTCCCGAACAGAGGCCGTCTGAAAATCCTTTTTTCATCCCGGATAAGGATTTCAGACGGCCTTTTTAGCGGATATTTCGGCATGCCTGCCTTTGGTTTACAATAACCACCTTTCAGACGGCCTGTATAAGGAAACAACATGACCATCATCGTAACCGGTGCCGCCGGCTTTATCGGCAGCAACATCGTCAAAGGATTGAACGCGCGCGGCATCAGCGACATCGTGGCGGTGGATAACCTGAGCAACGGCCAGAAATTCAAAAATCTGGCCGACTGCGACATCGCGCATTATCTGGACAAACACGAATTCATCCGCCAAGTGCGCGAACACCTCTTCCCGTTTGACGACATCGAAGCCGTATTCCACGAAGGCGCGTGTTCCGACACTATGAACCACGACGGCAAATACATGATGGACAACAACTACCAATACACGCTCGACCTCTTGGACTGGTGTCAGGACGAACGCATCCCCTTCCTCTACGCCTCCAGCGCGGCCGTTTACGGCAAAGGCGAAACCTTCCGCGAAGAGCGGGAATTGGAAGAACCGCTGAACGTCTACGGCTATTCCAAATTCCTGTTCGACCAAGTCGTCCGCCGCCGCATCGAAGAAGGACTGACCGCGCAGGTGGCCGGTTTCCGCTATTTCAACGTATACGGCATGCGCGAACAGCACAAAGGACGCATGGCTTCCGTGGCCTTCCACCACTTCAACCAATACCGCGAGCAAGGCTATGTCAACCTGTTCGGCGGCTACGACGGCTATCCCGAAGGCGGCCAAAGCCGTGATTTCGTCAGCGTGGAAGACGTCGTGAAAGTGAACCTGTTCTTCCTCGACAACCCCGAAAAATCGGGCATTTTCAACCTCGGCACAGGCCGCAGCCAGCCCTTCAACGACTTGGCCGCCGCAACCGTCAATGCCTGCCGCGCCGCCGAAGGCAAAGACCGCCTGCCGCTGGAATCGCTGGTCAAACACGGCCTAATCCGCTACACCGAGTTTCCCGACGCGCTCAAAGGCAAATACCAAAGTTTCACCCAAGCCGACATCACCCGCCTGCGCGACGCGGGCTATGAAGAAGAATTCCTCACTGTGGAACAAGGCGTGGACCGTTATGTGGATTGGCTGTTCGAACACCATGCCCCGCTGCAAAGTTGCCCAAAAAGCAAGAAGCAGTCTAGCTTTTAGCATTTAAAACAAGAGATGATGGAAACCGTTTATCCATAAACTATCCATGCAAACGGCAAAAAGGCCGTCTGAAACCCCGCTTTGGCTTTTCAGACGGCCTTCCCCATTGCGGCAGCCTGCTATAATCCCGCCTTTCAAACCGAAAGACCCAGCATGGCCAACCAACGCTTAATCTACGGCTTCCACGCCGTCAACGCCCGCCTGTGGCAAAACCCGAAATCGATTACCGAACTCTACGTCCAAGAAGGCAAAAACGATGCCCGCACGCGCGATGTGTTGGAAAAAGCGGCAAACGAAAACGTGCGCGTACACTTCGCCGACGCCGACCGCCTCAACGCCATCAGCAAAGGTGCGCGGCATCAGGGTGTGGTCGGGTTTATCGACGCTTCCAAAAACCACGTCCACCTCGAAGACGTATTGGAAAATCTCAGCGAACCGCCGCTATTGCTGATACTCGACGGTATCACCGACCCGCACAACCTCGGCGCGTGCCTGCGTACCGCCGACGCAATGGGCATACACGCCGTCATCGCGCCGAAAGACAAAAGTGCGGGACTGAACGCCACCGTCAGCAAAGTCGCCTGCGGCGCGGCGGAAACCGTTCCCTACATCACCGTAACCAACCTCGCCCGCACCCTGCGCGAGCTGAAAGAATACGGCATCTGGATCATCGGCGCCGACATGGGCGGCGACGCCGACCTCTACCATTGCGATCTGCCCGACAGCGCGGCATGGGTGATGGGCAACGAAGGTGAAGGCATGCGCCGCCTGACGCGCGAGCATTGCGACATGCTGGTGTCGATACCCATGTTCGGCACGGTCGAAAGCATGAACGTCTCCGTCAGTGCAGGCATGGTATTGAGCGAAACGCGCCGTCAGCGGGTGTTGAAAGCCGAAAGATAAAAGACTAAACCAAGCAAAAGGCCGTCTGAAAATCAACTTTCAGACGGCCTTCGGCGTTTCAAATGTAAGAAAACAAAATCCGACACCGAAATCGATTGTAATTAAATAATTTTCAGACAGCCTACTTTTATCCATTGAAAAATAGTGTTAAGGTTGCATGGCGTCATCGCGATGTTTCATAAGAACAATATTTTGGAGAATTTATCATGGCATACAACTATATCCCCGCTGCCGGCCTGCAGATCGACAACCACCTCTACCGTTTCATCACCGAACAAGTCCTCCCGTCCCGCCCTGACATACAGGCCGAGGCATTTTGGCAGGGCTTTGCGGAACTCTTGGCGGAATTCGCGCCGCGCAACCGCGCCCTCTTGGAGAAACGCGATGCCATCCAACAACAAATCGACGACTGGCACAAACAAAACGGAGCAGCAACCGATGCCGCCGCCTACCGCGCCTTCCTGAAAGAAATCGGCTATCTGGCCGACGAACCCGCGCCGTTTAAAATCGAAACGCAAAACGTCGATCGGGAAGTGGCGGAGCAGGCAGGCCCCCAACTGGTCGTCCCCATCAACAACGCCCGCTACGCCCTCAATGCCGCCAATGCCCGCTGGGGCAGCCTGTACGACGCACTGTACGGCACGGACGCCATCGACCAAAGCGGCGATTTGGCCGCAGGCAAAACCTACAATCCGAAACGCGGCGACGCCGTCATCGCCTTCGCCCGCAACTTCCTCGACCAAAGCATCCCGCTGGCGCAAGGCAGCCACCGTGACGTATCCGCCTACCGCGTAGAAGGAGGCCGTCTGAAAGCCAAACTGAAAGATGGCGGCGAAAGCGGCCTGCAAACGCCCGAACTCTTCATCGGCTACAACGGCAATGCGAAAGCCCCCTCCTCGCTCCTCTTCCTGCACAACGGCCTGCACATCGACATCCTCATCGACAAAAACAGCCCGATAGGCAGCCAAGACCCTGCCGGCGTAAAAGACATCATCCTTGAAGCCGCCCTTTCCACCATCATGGACTGCGAAGACTCCGTGGCCGCCGTAGACGGAGAAGACAAAGCACTGGTATACGCCAACTGGCTCGGCCTGATGAACGGCACACTGACCGAAGAAGTGGAAAAAGGCGGCAAAACCTTCACCCGCAAACTGAATGCAGACCGCGGATACACCAAACCCGACGGCAGCGGCAGCTTCACCCTGCCCGGCCGCTCGCTGCTCTTCATCCGCAACGTCGGCCACCTGATGACCACGCCCGCCGTATTGGATGCCGAAGGCAAAGAAATTCCAGAAGGCATCCTAGACGGCGTGATGACCGCCCTCATCGCCCCGCTTGACCTGAGCCGCAGCGAAAACAAAAACAGCCGCAGCGGCAGCGTTTACATCGTCAAACCCAAAATGCACGGCCCGGAAGAAGTCCGCTTTGCCGACGAACTGTTTGCCGCCATCGAAACACTGGCCAAACTGCCGCCGAAAACCTTGAAAATGGGCATCATGGACGAAGAACGCCGCACCTCGGCCAACCTCGCCGCCTGCATCCAAGTGGCTTCCGACCGCGTCGTCTTCATCAATACCGGCTTCCTCGACCGCACCGGCGACGAAATGCACACCTCCATGCAGGCGGGCGCGATGATACGCAAAGGCGACATGAAAGCCAGCAAATGGATTGCCGCCTACGAAGCCGGCAACGTCCAAACCGGCCTGCAATGCGGCCTGCCCGGCAAAGCCCAAATCGGCAAAGGCATGTGGGCAATGCCTGATTTGATGGCGGAAATGCTGAAACAGAAAATCGGCCATCCGAAATCCGGCGCCACCACCGCATGGGTGCCCTCGCCTACCGCAGCCACCCTGCACGCCTTGCACTATCATCAAATCAACGTATTCGACGTACAACGCGAACTGGCCACCCGCCCTGCCGCCGATTACCTGGACGACCTGCTCACCATCCCCACAGCCGCCGACGCCAACTGGACGGAAGCGGAAAAACAGCAGGAGTTGGACAACAACTGCCAAGGCATCTTGGGCTACGTCGTCCGCTGGGTGGAACAAGGCGTGGGTTGCTCCAAAGTGCCCGACATCCACAACGTCGGCCTGATGGAAGACCGCGCCACACTGCGGATTTCCAGCCAGCACATCGCCAACTGGCTGCTGCACGGCATTGTCAGTGCCGAACAGGTTCGCACCACTTTGGAGCGTATGGCTGCCGTGGTGGACAAACAGAACGAAGGCGATCCGGCCTACACGCCCATGGTTGGCCGCTTCGATACCTCCCCCGCCTTCCTCGCTGCCTGCGACCTGATTTTCAAAGGCACCGAGCAGCCCAACGGCTACACCGAACCGCTGCTGCACCACTGGCGGCGCGTAGCGAAAGCTGCGGCGGAATAATCGTTTAGCAGCCTTTCCATGAATAAGAGGCCGTCTGAAAATGTTTTCAGACGGCCTCTTAAATTATCCGTAATTACAGCACTTTCACAATGCTTTCACACAGATAGTCAATATTGTCGGCGGTAATGCCCGCAACGTTGATGCGGCCGGAACGCACGGCATAAATGGCAAATTCGCTTTTCAGACGGCCTCTTGTCCAAGTATCAAGCCGCAGAAAGAGAACATGCCGTTTTGCTTCACGATAAAGTCGAAATCCTGCCGTGTGCCTTTTTCTTTCAGCAAATTAACAAGCCAATCAATAAGAGGCCGTCTGAAAATGTTTTCAGACGGCCTCTTAATTATCCGTAATTACAGCACTTTCACAATGCTTTCACACAGATAGTCAATATTGTCGGCGGTAATGCCCGCAACGTTGATGCGGCCGGAACGCACGGCATAAATGGCAAACTCGTCTTTCAGGCGATCCACCTGTTCGGGCGTCAGGCCGGAGAAGGAGAACATCCCGTTTTGCTTCACGATAAAGTCGAAATCCTGTTGCGCGCCTTTTTCTTTCAGCAAATCGACAAATTTCTGCCGCATTTCCTTAATCCGCGCACGCATTTCGTCCAGTTCTGCCACCCATTGCGCTTTCAATTCGGCATCCTGCAGTACCATGGCCACCGTATTGCCGCCATGCGATGCCGGATTGGAATACAGTGTGCGGATGATGGTTTTGACTTGGCTGAAGGCGCGGTTGGCGGTATCCGCATCGGCGGCCACCACGGTAAACGCACCCACACGCTCGTTATACATGCCGAAGTTTTTAGAATAAGAGCTGGCCACCAGCAATTCTTTATTCAGCTTGGCAAAAGCGCGCAAGCCGTAAGCATCCTCTTCCAAACCGTGCGCAAAGCCCTGATAGGCGAAGTCGAACAGCGGCAGCCAGCCTTTTTCAGCCGACATTTTCGCCAATGTTTCCCATTGTTCGGGAGTCGGGTCGATGCCGGTCGGATTGTGGCAGCAGCCGTGCAGCAGCACCACGTCGCCGGCTTCGGCTTGGGACAAATCGGCAATCAGGCCGTCCCAATCCAAGCCGTGAGATGCCTTGTCGTAATAGCGGTAATCGCGGATATTGATGCCGACGGCTTTGAAAATGGCATTGTGGTTCGGCCAGGTCGGAGCGGAAATCCACACGTTTTTCGCACCGGTCTGACGTTTGACAAACTCGGCGGCGATGCGCAGCGCGCCCGTACCGCCCAAGCTCTGCGCGGTTTTGGCGCGCTTGGACGCGATGATTTCGCTGTCCGCTCCAAACAGCAGTTTTTGCGTTTCGGCGTTGTAGGCGGCCACACCGTCGATGGTCAGATAGTTTTTGCTGTTTTCATTGGCCAACAGGCGGGTTTCGGCTTCCTTCACCGCTTTCGGAATCGGGGTATTGCCTTTAGCGTCTTTGTAAACACCGATGCCCAAGTTCACCTTATTGCTGCGGGTTTCGGCTTTGAATGCTTCGCCCAAACCCAAAATCGGGTCGGCAGGCGCAGCTTCGATTTTGTCGAAAAACATGACACGTCCTTTCTGTTTTGACTGGTTGGATAACCAAACGGTTATACTGCTAAGTTGTGTTAAAGGCAAGCTGTTTATATGCCGAAACAGCCTATTTCCGCGCAATTTTATTCATACACTAAAAATAAGGACGGCACACCCTGTTTCATACATTTTTCAGACGGCCTTCCGGCATTTGAAGGCCGTCTGAAAAACATACGGGACAGTATGAATTTGGTTATTATACCGCCCTCACATAATACAAATAATAAGATGTAAACCGAGTATGGCTTCTTTGAAATCGAATAAATTGAGACCTTTGCAAAAATAGTCTGTTAACGAAATTTGACGCATAAAAATGTGCTAAAAAATTTTCAATCGACTAAAACCTTTCTGATACTGAGAAAAAAGTGGAAGAAATCAGGGAGGTTCCTCATTTTGAAAATGGTGTTGAGCATAAAATTTTAATAACTTATGTTATTGCAAAGGTCTCAAATTATCCTTTAATATGAAAAAACCACTTATCCGTATGGTTATAGGGATAAGTGGTTTTGGATTCTACTGTCAGTTAGATTCAGATAGTAAACCCTTAGTGGACGGAATTTTTCCTGTCATGCGTTCATCAAATTCCACTGCCATGCGTAGTGCACGCCCAAATGCCTTGAATACCGTCTCAGCCTGATGGTGTGCATTGGTACCGCTTAAATTATCAATATGTAACGTTATCATCGCGTGATTGACGACACCATGAAAGAATTCTTCAAATAAATCAACATCGAATTTACCTATCCAAGCGCGGCTGAATGTTAAGTTATACACCAAGCCGGGACGACCGGATAAATCCAATACCACGCGGCTCAAAGCCTCGTCTAGCGGCACATAAGAGTGACCGTAGCGGCGTACTCCCATTTTATCGCCCAAAGCCTGTTTCAGTGCTTGGCCGAAAACGATGCCGATATCTTCTACGGTATGATGATCATCGATATGGAGATCGCCTTTGCAAGTAACGTCCAAATCAATCATTCCATGACGGGCGATTTGGTCAAGCATATGCTCTAGAAACGGCACACCTGTATCAAATCGTCCTTGCCCGCTACCATCTAGGTTGATAGTAATGGTAATTTGTGTTTCTTTAGTGTTGCGGGTCACGCTTACTATTCGGCCGCCGTTATCGGTTATCAGGCTATGTGTAAAATCTACCGTTTGTTTGTTGCCAGAAACAGGTTGTGTTTCATCACGATGACGCTCATCCATCCAGCCCTTTGGTTTTTTCATGCCTTGCTCTAGTTTGGTTGCTAAAACGCTGGAAATACCACGCCCACCTTCCTCATTTTTTTCCAACCGCGCACGCAACTGATGTAAAGATGCAGGATTGGTATAACCGCAGGCGCGGGACAGTTTGGATACATTCCCTGCTTCTTTAATCAGGCGGAAGAAATTTTCAGTACGGATTGCTTTTTTGTCCATATATTTCATTTGTTAAATAGATGTTGAAAAACTGTTAGAACCTGTTGGTTCTGTTCAAAAGTGCCCACCGTCAAACGCAGGCATTGGTCTAACAAAGGATGTGAACCATGTAAGTTTTTGATCAGGATGTTACTATCTTTTAATGCCTTAAAAACCAGTTCTGCATCAGGTACCCGAATCGTTAGGAAATTTGCCTCACTACCAAACACTTTCACTTCGGGCAGCATTGATAGAGCCTCAGATAAACGGCTTCTTTCCCGTTTCAAAGTATTGATTTGTTCCTCAACCCATCCATAATGGCGCAGGGCAAACTTAGCTGCGGTTAGACTTAACTGATTCATATTGTAAGGAGGCACAATTTTAGCCAACTCATTCATCAGAATTGGATGACCGCATGCATAGCCCAATCTCAATCCGGCAAAACCGATTTTGCTTAGGGTGCGCATCACAACCAGCTTTTCCACATTGCCCGCATAAGGCAGAAAACTATCAAGGCTAAATGAGCCGTAAGCCTCATCTATTACAATAACGCCAGGCGCAGCATCAATTATTGCCTGAACATCCTCATGCCTAAAACACACACCGGTAGGGTTATTCGGATAAGCAATAAAAATCAGTGCAGGCTGATGAGTCTTAATTGCAGATAAAATTGCAGGTAAATTCAGGGTAAAGTCGTTATTAAGAGGGACTCCGATATACTCCAACCCAAATAATACTGCATTGCGCCGATACATCACAAAACTTGGATCTACAGACAATATTTTGGCTTTCGGTTTTGCCAGCAGCATTGCGATTAGTTGGATTAGTTCATCCGAACCGTTGCCCAAAACAATTTGCGCCTGTTTAGGGATTTGAAATATTCCCTTTAATAATTGCTGCAACCCGCTTGTGGCCGGATTGGGATAACGGTTAATTTCCGCTACTGCCAGTTCGCAAGCTAACTCTTTTTGCATATATTCTGGAAATTGGCAGGGTAATTCCATTGCATCCAACTTAATGCAGGAGTTAGGTATATCTGCTACCGTATAAGCTAACATTTCCTGTATTTCATCTCGAACTAAAGAGGACATTGAATTCATTATCCTATTCCTATTATATAAAGGAAGCCGTCTGAAAAGAATATATTTAAACTATACAAGTTTACAGTGTAACCCAAAAATATTATGGGCAGTGCTAGTTATCTAGCGCAACCCATAATATTTATTTCTTTATAAAATTAATCTAACACATTTATTTTATTATATAATCATTGAAAGTAAAACATATCAAAAATTGAAATATTAACCTCAAAAATAACTAAATGTTATTTACTTAACAATAATCTGAGCCAAAAAATAGCCCAGCGAAGTAAAAATAATTGCAAACAAAATAATTAACACAAGAGAGATAATTACTCTTTTATTATAAAAAACAGACTGCCAGCTATTTAGAATACCTAACTCTTTCAACAATTCGGTTTCTAATTCATTACGAATTTGTTTACGTATTCTTTTTTCCTCTGCTTGACGCTCACGCAACATACGATAAGCCAGTTCATGCTGTTTTCGATGTTCAAAAGCTATTCGCTCTTGCCATTCAATACGCTTTCGGTAAATATAGGCTTCAGTCGCAGTCCGCAAATGTAACTGACACGTTGGACACTGTGTCGTATCAGGATCTTCAAAAATAGTAAAACATACAGGACATTGGGGGATAGGGGATGAAGAATTATCAATTTGATTACTATTGCAACCATCGTCATCCGATATTAATTCCAATGAAACACGGATAATGACATCCAATCCCAAATAACCAAAATAATGTTGGGCATTCAGCCGCTCTTCATTAGTGCATCGCTCAATCATCAGGGCTTGTCTATTTTCTTCTAATGCTAAAATAACTTCTTCCGCCTCTTCTGAAGATAAATTTTGTCTTATATTTTCATTTACTTGGTCTTGATCGATACCTGGGGGATAGGAAATATAGACATCAAAATATTGTTGTAATGGTTGCTGATTTTTCATTAGCGCATCCGAATTAAAATGAACTCTTTGGTACTAAAAGAATCACACAATAGATGGTCACATTATAGATTATTTAAATAAATTGCGTTTCAAAATTTACCCAAAGGTAAAAAAAGAAGATTTGTGGTAAAGTTACATAACCATATCCAGAAAAATAATATTAAGAAGATTAATTATTAAATAAATCAAAATTCGAATATAGCATTCTCGGCAAAAGCATTTATTCCATAGTAGCTTTATTTAGCTATTGCTCAAAGAATTACTTATATTTTGGCAATAACTTGTTTCACTAAAACTGGGGGCTGCTCTAGATAACTAGGGAAAATCAATTCAAACTATAATAATTGAGGCTGTCCTAAATAACTAGGGCAAATCCTTGTTTACCATTTGTTTTAAAATAGAAATCTGAGACTTTATCTCACTGTTGTTAAAACGCCATTCACACTCCTTCAAATACAACTCAAAACGCTCTTTGGGAATGCCGTTAAACTTGCGTAAATGACATTTTGTCCGGTTCCAAAAGTTCCCAATTCCGTTAATGTGGTTTTGCCGCTTTGCAAAATGTGTGCTGTGATTGATACGCAGATGACTAAATTCACTTACGTTTAACACATCATAACTGCGGTAACAATCTGTATAAACAAGGGGCTGTACTAGATTAGCCCTAAATTCCACACCAAACCCGCAAGATTTTTAGCTGCTGGGACGGTGTGCCGAAGTTAAACCGAAATTCGCATTCTTTCAAGAACAGCGGGAAAGATTTGCGATCGATTCCGTTGTATTTTCGCAAGACGCGTTTTGCCTGATTCCAAAAATTCTCAATGCCGTTGATGTGGTTCTGACGGTCGGCAAACGCTTTGGAATGATTGATGCGGTAATGGATAAAACCGCTTACGTCTAGCTTGTCATAGCTGCTCAGACTATCGGTATAAACAATGCTGTCCGGCATGATTGTCTGTTTGCTAACAGGCATCAACGTATCGGACTTGGCATTATCTACGACAACGATATAGACCCGTCCGTTACGTTTCAGAATGCCGAAGACAACCACTTTTCCTGCCGCACCGCGACCGCGTCTGCCTTTACACCGTCCGCCGAAATAGCTTTCGTCCAACTCGACAGAGCCCTCGAAAACCTCATCGGCAGCCAAGGCTAGATAATGGCCGATGACCATACGGATTTTGCGGTAGAACAGGACTGCCGAATTGGGATGGATACCCAAAATATCGGCGGCAGAACGGGCGGTAACTTCGAGTACAAAAAACCGGAGCAGTTCTTTCTGTACTTTTTTCTTTAATTTGCAGTGTGTTATCTTCATATTCCGAGGATAACATATCTGCTAATCTAGTACAGCCCCTAACTTTTATCCACTTCTCCTTCCCCGTCAAACATTTCTAGATACAGACTGAGACCTTTGCAAAAATAGTCTGTTAACGAAATTTGACGCATAAAAATGTGCTAAAAAATTTTCAATCGACTAAAACCTTTCTGATACTGAGAAAAAAGTGGAAGAAATCAGGGAGGTTCCTCATTTTGAAAATGGTGTTGAGCATAAAATTTTAATAACTTATGTTATTGCAAAGGTCTCAGACTGTTTTGATAGATAAGCAAACGTAAACGATGAAAATAATAGGCAGCGGTATTTTTATTGACACCGACCAACTCTGCTACCGTTCTTGCAGTTACGCCTGCAACAAACAGCTCAATGAGCTTATTTTGTTTGTACCAACTTAGACGACTTTTTCGCATAGGGATAATTCTAATTTAATTTGAATTTCCCTAGTTATCTAGTACAGCCCTTAATAATTTCTATAAGAAGAAGCCGTCTAAGCCAACACAAGCAAAATAAGCCCATCAAACCATTCGTTTCAGGCGTTACCGCTGGAACGGCAGCCCGAGACCTTTGCAAAAAGACCCTTTCTCCGACAACTGAAACCCAAACACCGATTTTCGGTTGTTCACATTCCCAATACCCCCTTAATCCTCCCCGGACACCTGATAATCGAGCATCCAGGCCGCCTTCAGCGGACGGTTACGGTAGCGGCATAAAGTGCTGTAATCGGGGATGCTCAGTTCGTCAAAACGGCAAAACAGGTTGAAATCGATGCGGGTGATGAGGCTGTGTTCGAGTTCGGGATCGGAGAGGCTGTGCCATTGTCCGAGCAGGACGGCTTTGAACATGGACAACAGTGGATAGGCGGGACGGCCGCGGTGGTCTCGAAGGTAACGGGCTCTTTGACGATTCAGGTATTGTTCGATCGGTTGCCAATCAATCACCTGATCCAACTTCAATAGTGGGAAGCGGTCGATGTGTTTGGCAATCATGGCTTGTGCGGTTTGCTGGAAGAAAGTACTTATGAAAATATTATAACTATATGAATTATATAAAATTTTTCAAAAATCTCAATGTATCTGATGAAGAACCCAAGCACTGCCACACAAGACGGAGGCCGTCTGAAACTGTTTTTCAGACGGCCTCCCTGTTATTTCGCATGCAGAAAGCGGGTGGCGGCTTCGCGGTCGCCCGCCATAATCAGCGGCAGGCCTTGCAGCGATTTTTCGATTGCCTTGTCTATCAGGGCGCGGTCTTCGGCACTCGGCTTGTTCAACACATAGCCGACGACCAGATTACGGTCGCCGGGGTGGCCGATGCCGAGGCGCAGACGGTAGAAGTCCGGCGTGCCGAATTTGGCCTGTATGTCTTTCAAACCGTTGTGCCCGCCGTTGCCGCCGCCGAGCTTGAAGCGGATTTGGCCGCAGGGAATGTCGAGTTCGTCGTGGGCGACGAGGATTTCCTCCGGCCGGATTTTATAAAACTGCGCCAACGCGGCGACGGCTTTGCCGGAGAGGTTCATGTAGGTGTCGGGTTTCAAAAGCCAGATTTCGCCTTCGGGGCGGCTGACGCGTGCGGTGTGCCCGAAGTATTTTTTTTCGTGCTTCCACACGGCCTTCCACTGCCGGACGAGTTCGTCTAAAAACCAAAAGCCCGCGTTGTGGCGGGTGTGTTCGTATTCTGTGCCCGGGTTGCCCAGGCCGACGATTAGTTTGATGCTCATATTCGGGTTATCGTTTGATTTTGTTGCGGCCGCCGTCGGACACGCGGCGGCGGCGGGCTTCTTTGGGGTCGATCAGCAGCGGGCGGTAGAGTTCCACCCTGTCGTGTTGCCGCAAAACGGTATCGTCGGCGACCTGTTTGCCGAAAATCCCCAGCGGCGCGTGCAAATCGGCTTCGGGAAAGGCGGCGGACAGGCCGCTTTGCAAAACGGCTTCGCGGGCGGTTGTACCTTCCTCGACGGCCAGTTGCTGCAAAAACTGTTTTTTATCCGTGCCGTAGGCGACTTCGATGTCAATCATAGCGTTTGTCCGCTTCGGCGATGAAGGATTCCACCAGCCGGCCGGCCAAGTGGCTGAAAACAGGGCTGATCAGGGCGGAAAGCATGGGGTTGGCAAAATCATATTCGAGGCGGAATTCGATTTTGCAGCAGTCGCCGCCCAAATCGATGAAATGCCACCGTCCGCGCAGGGTTTTGAACGGCCCTTCCAGCAGTTCCATGCGGATTTGGCGGCCGGGGATGTTGCGGTTGTGGGTGGCGAAGGACTGCTTCACGCCTTTATAGTCCATATACAGGCGGGCTTTGAGTTCGTCGCCTTCGCGCGAGATGACTTCGGTCTTGCCGTACCATGGCAAAAATTCGGGGTAGTCTTCGACTTTGTCCACCAGCTCGAACATTTGCCACGCGCTGTGTGCCACCAATATGTTTTTTTCTACGGTTTTCATGTGTCCGCCGTTCGGGAAAAGGCGGCATTATATAGCGAAATGCGGTGTTTCGGGGCTTCGGGATGGGATGGAGGCCGTCTGAAAACCGGCTTTCAGACGGCCTGAATGCAAATTCAGCGGCCGCTGCCGAAATGGATGCGCGGATCGGCCCAGGCGTAAGACAAATCGGTCAGCAGGCGGGCGGTCAGGCCCATCAGGGTGAAGACGTAGAGCGTGCCCATCACGACCGGGTAGTCGCGTTTGAGTACCGCTTCGTAGGACAACAGTCCGAGCCCGTCGAGGGAAAACAGGGTTTCAATCAGCAGGCTTCCGGTGAAAAACGCACCGATGAAGGCGGCCGGAAAGCCGGTAATCAGCGGAATCATGGCGTTGCGGAAGATATGTTTGAACAGGATTTTCCGTTCGGGCAGGCCTTTGGCGCGGGCGGTATAGACGTATTGGCGGCGGATTTCTTCGAGGAAGACGTTTTTGGTTAAAACGGTGGTAACGGCCAGGCTGCCGGCAACGGAGGCGGTAACGGGCAGGGCGATGTGCCAAAGGTAATCGGCGATTTTTCCCGCAGTGGAGAGTTGGTCCCAGTTGTCGCCCGTCAGTCCGCCTTGCGGAAACCAGGCGAAGAAGCTGCCGCCGCCGAACAACACCAGCAGCAACAGGCCGAGCACGAAGGGCGGGATGGTGTAGCCGACGAGGATGACGAGACCGGTCAGGGTGTCGAAGCGGCTGCCGTCGCGCACGGCTTTCATGATGCCCAACGGGATGCAGATGAGGTAGGTGAGGAAGAAGGTCCACAGGCCGAGGCTCATGGAAACGGGCAGCTTCTGGCGGATGAGTTCAGCCACGGTTTCGTGGTGGAAGAAGCTGTTGCCGAGGTCGAAGCGGGCAAAACGCGCCAGCATTTCGCCGAAGCGGGTCAGCGGCGGTTTGTCGAAACCGTAGAGGGCGTTGAGGGCGGCGATGTCGTCGGCACTCAGGCGCGTGCGGCCCGCCATGCTGCCGCCGCCCGATGCCGCTTCCGCCGCCGCACCGCTGCCGGAAAGTTCCGCCATCAGCTGTTCCACCGGCCCGCCGGGCACGAATTGGATAATCAGGAAGGTGAGCGCGAGTATGCCGAGCAGGGTGGGAATCAGCAAAAGCAGGCGTTTGAACAGGTAGGGCAGCATGGGCGGTATTCCTCAGGCCGTCTGAAAATTATTTTTTCATCAAAAAGCCGATTAACAGCTCTTTGAACAGGAAACCGAATACGCCCAGCCCGAGTACGAAGAACAGGATGAACATGCCGAACTTGCCCGCATTCGATTTTTTGCCGAGGTCGTAAACGATGAAGCCGATGAAGATGACGAGTACGGTCAGGCCGATTTTCATGGCCCAGGCGGAGAATTGTGCTTCAGTCATGTGTGTTTTTTCCTTTTTTGATGTTGTGTGTTTGCTGCTGTACCGGGCAGGCGGGAAGCCGTCTTTCTAGTTTGCCGTCCGTTTGTTTTTCAGACGGCCTCCATTTGCCGAAGGCCGTCTGAAAGCGGTTTATGATGCCATTGCCTGTGCCAAATCGGCAATCAGGTCGTCGGCATGTTCCAGGCCGACGGCGATGCGCAGCAGGCCTTCGCGGATGCCTGCGGCGTATTTCGCTTCGGGCTGCATCCTGCCGTGCGTGGTCGTCCACGGGTGCGTGATGGTGGAGCGCACGTCGCCCAGGTTGGCGGTTTTGGAGAAGATTTTAACGTTGTCGAGCAGTTTCCACGCGGCTTCCTGCCCGCCCCTGACTTCAAACGCCAAGACGATGCCGCCGCCCGATTGCTGTTTTTTCACCAATTCGGCCTGCGGGTGGTCGGTGAAGCCGGAATGGTAAACGCGCTCGATTTGCGGCTGCCGCCGCAGCCATTCGGCGATTTTTTCGGCATTGGCGCATTGCCGTTCGATACGCAGCGGCAGGGTTTCCACGCCGCTGAGCAGCACCCAGGCATGAAACGGCGCCATCGACATGCCGCAGGCGTTCATGTAAACCTGAACCTGCTGCATCAGTTCCTTGCGTCCGACCACCACGCCGCCCTGCACCCTGCCCTGCCCGTCTATCGCCTTGGTGGCGGAGTGTACGGACAAATCGGCGCCGAATTTCAGCGGCTGCTGCAAAACCGGGGTCAGGAAGCTGTTGTCCACCACCAGTAGTGCGCCCGCCTGATGCGCGATGTCGGCCAGCTGTTCCAAATCGGCCACTTCGTTGAGCGGGTTGGACGGGGTTTCGAGGAACAGCATTTTGGTGTTCGGGCGCACAGCGGCGCGCCATTCGTCCAAATCGGTTTGCGAAACGAAGCTGATTTCGATGCCAAAGCGGGCGATGTGGTTGTTCAGCAGGCCCATGGTGGTGCCGAACAGGCTGCGGCTGCAAATCAGGTGGTCGCCCGCGCTGAGGAAGGTCAGCAGGGAGGCATTGATGGCGGCCATGCCGGTAGAGGTGGCCACGGCCGCTTCGCCGCCTTCCAAAATGGCGATGCGTTTGGCGAAGGCGGCAGTGGTGGGGTTGGCGGTGCGGCTGTAGGTAAAGCCGGCCTTCTCGCCTTTGAAGAGTGCTGCTCCGTCGGCCGCGCTGTCAAACATGAAGCTGCTGGTGATAAACAGTGCCTGGTTGTGTTCGTTGTAGCCGGTTTGTTCTTTCGCGCCCCGGATGGCCAGGGTTTCGGGATGGAGTTCACCATTCATATTCTGATTCCAATGTGAAGTTCGGTAAAGAGCGCATTTTGCGCCTGTTCAGGGACAGTTTCAAGCATTGAGGCCGTCTGAAAACGGATTGCCGGACGGGAAATGCGTTTTCAGACGGCCTGATGCCTTCGGTTTAAGCCGACAGCGCGCCGTCGGTCATGTTCAATACGCGGTCGAAACGGGCGGCCATTTCGTCGTCGTGGGTGACCACCACCAGCGCGGTGCCGAGTTCCTGCTTCAGTTCCATCATCATGTCGAGGATGTTGAGGGCGTTTT
Source organism: Neisseria sp. P0008.S010 (assembly GCF_051962715.1). Lineage (NCBI taxonomy): Bacteria > Pseudomonadati > Pseudomonadota > Betaproteobacteria > Neisseriales > Neisseriaceae > Neisseria > Neisseria sp. P0008.S010. The sequence continues at coordinate 4,217 of NZ_JBQCVA010000015.1, read as the reverse complement.
TGCGGTCGAGGTTACCGGTCGGCTCGTCGGCCAGCAGGCAGGCCGGGTCGGTAACCAGCGCGCGGGCGATGGCGGCGCGTTGGCGTTCGCCGCCCGAAAGTTCGCCCGGTCGGTGCAGTACGCGGTCTTTCAGGCCGACTTTTTCCAGCATAAGCAATGCCCGTTCCCGCGCCTGTTCTTTCGGGCGTTTGCCGATTAGAAGGGGCATCATCACGTTTTCCAAGGCGGAAAATTCAGGCAGCAGGTGGTGGAACTGATAAACGAAGCCGAGATATTGGTTTCTCAGCCCGCTCAATTGCTTCTGGCTCAACTGGGACAAGTCCTGCCCCATCAGGGAAACACGGCCGGAAGTCGGTTTGTCCAGCCCGCCCAAGATGTGCAGCAGGGTAGATTTTCCGCTGCCCGACGCGCCGACAATGCCTATGCTTCGGCCTTTGTCCACCTGCAGGGTCAGGTTGTCCAACACCTGCACGTTCAGTTGGCCGTCGTAATAATTTTTACAGACGGCCTCGCAAGCCAATATGGTGTTACTCATAACGCAAAGCCTCCGCAGGTTCGGTTCTCGCCGCACGCCAGCTTGGATAAAGCGTTACCAGCAGCGACAGGCCGAGGGAAATGGCGACAACCGCCGCCACGTCGCTCCAAAGGACGTGCGAGGGCAGATAGTCGAGGAAATATACTTTTGATTCGATTAACTTGCGCCCCTGCAGGTTTTCCACCCATTTCAGAATGTCGCCGATATTCACCGCCAGCAACAGGCCGAGCACGGTGCCGATGGCCGTGCCGATTAAACCCAGCAGCGTGCCTTGGACGAAGAATATCTTCATGATGCCCGAAGGCGGCATACCCTGCGTGCGCAAAATGGCGATTGCCGACTGCTTTTCGGTAACGGTCATAATCAGGGTGGAAATCAGGTTGATCGACGCCACCAGGCTGATGAAGAACATCACGACGAACAGCATTTTCTTTTCCAATTCCACGGCATTGAAATACGATTGGTTGCTGAACGTCCAATCGCGCGCCCACACGCGGTCGGCCGCATCAGCAGGCAGGAGCTTGGGCACAACAGCCGGTGCGTTTTGCGGATCGGCCAGTTTCAGGCGCAGGCCGGCAAAACCGCCTTCAAATCGGTAGAGCGTCCGCGCGTCTTCGATATGGGTCAGCGTCAGCGTATTGTCCAATTCGTAGAGGCCGGTCTTCACCACGCCCACTACGTTGAACTGCTTCAGCCTCGGCACCACGCCGGCGGGCGTAACGTTGCCTTCGGGCGTAATCACCGTTACCTTGCCGCCCACTTCCGCGCCCAGTTCGTTGGCCAATTCCTGGCCGAGGATGATGTCGAACTCGCCCGGTTTCAAATCTTCAAATTTACCGGCCGTCATTTTCTTCCAATAATCGACGACCTGTTTCTCTTCTTGCGGGTCTATGCCGCGCACCTGCACGCCGCGCACCACGCCGTTGTTGGCCAAAAGCGCCTGGTCGGCGATATAGGGCGCGGAACCGAGCACGTCCTTATTGCCCGCCACCATTTTGCGCAAATCCTGCCAGCTGCCGCTGTTTTCCGTATCGTAAAAGCCGATTTCGGCATGCGGCGCGACGCTGAACAATTGGCTGCGCACGTCTTTCTGAAAGCCGTTTACCACCGACAGAACCACAATCAGCGCCATCACGCCGATGGCGATGCCGATGATGGAGATAATGCCGATAAACGACATAAAGCCGCTGCGTTTTTTCGCCCGCAAATAGCGCAGGCCTATCCATGTTTCTAAAGAAATCATCGTTTGTTTGCGGTTTCCGGAAAAAATAAAGGCCGCATTGTACCGCAAAAGGCCGTCTGAAAGCCGCCCTCCCGTCCGATGGATGCCGCATCCTTTTCAGACGGCCTCAAAACGGGGTGTTTCCGCTATAATCGCGCCCCAACCGAAAACAAACCGAAACACATAAAAATGTCCAACAAACCGAAACACGAACACGAAGCCAACAAACTGCAAAAACGCCTGCGCCACGCCGTCGGCGATGCGATTAACGATTTCAACATGATAGAGCAGGGCGACAAAATCATGGTCTGCCTCTCCGGCGGCAAAGACAGCTACGCCCTGTTAGACATCCTGCGCCAGCTCCAAGCCAGCGCGCCGATTGATTTCGAACTGGTTGCCGTCAATCTCGACCAAAAGCAGCCCGGTTTCCCCGAAGAAGTATTGCCGACCTATCTAGAAAGCATAGGTGTGCCGTACAAAATCGTCGAAGAAGACACCTACTCCACCGTCAAACGCGTATTGGACGAAGGCAAAACGACTTGTTCGCTGTGCAGCCGCCTGCGCCGCGGCATCCTCTACCGCACCGCCAAAGAATTGGGCTGCACCAAAATCGCCTTGGGACACCACCGCGACGACATCCTCGCTACCATGTTCCTGAATATGTTTTACGGCGGCAAACTCAAAGCCATGCCGCCCAAGCTGGTGAGCGACAACGGCGAACACATCGTCATCCGCCCGCTGGCGTATGTAAAAGAAAAAGATTTGATCAAATACGCCGAACTGAAGCAATTCCCGATTATCCCGTGCAACCTTTGCGGTTCGCAGCCCAATCTGCAACGCCAAGTCATCGGCGACATGATGCGCGATTGGGACAAACGCTTCCCCGGCCGCATTGAATCCATGTTCTCCGCCCTGCAAAACGTCGTCCCTTCCCACCTCGCCGACACCGAGCTTTTCGATTTCGCCAGCTTGAAACGCGGTCAAAACCTCAAGCACGGCGGCGATTTGGCCTTTGACAGCGAAACCCTGCCCGCCCGTTTCGACAGCGGGGAAGACGAAGACAGCATCAGCCTCGCCAAACCGCGCAAAGTCATCAACATCCTCGACAGCCGCCCGAAAAATTAAACGGCAGCCGTTAAATATCAAAAGGCCGTCTGAAAACCCGACATTCCGTCAAACGGGTTTTCAGACGGCTTTAAGGAGGGCAAGCTCCGATTTATTGGCAATGACAAAAATAGAACAATTTGTCAGACATAATATTTACTGATAATTTATACAGATATAATCAAAAATATGTTTATAAACATTCTCTTCAGGGTAGGAAGAAATATCCATAACATCAATTTTTTCCACCATTTCATCACCAACCCATTTACCATTCAGATATTTCCGTCCCGAATCAAGCCAAATCAATTTTGACTCACAATTTGCACTAAATCTTGCAATAACCATATTAAACCCAAGCTTAAGCATTTGCGGGTCATTTTCCCACTTAAATAGTGCAGAATTTTGTTCTCGGCTGGTGGTATCCACATAAACATCCACAGCATCAGCATTAACTAAAAACTGCCAAGCCGGATTGCTTAATGACATCGTAGAATAGCCAAACAAACAAAGTGATAACAATAATTTCTTCATATTTTAAAAAGAGTTAAAATTTCTGGTTAGATGTTTTTGCTTCAATAGACGTGCCATCTTTGAACAAAACGACCTCAGGACGGTACTCAAATTTCAGATCTGCCGTAGAACTGGTGGCAAATTTCACTTCCTCATCAATAAACTGGTTGATGCGTGTTCCTCCAGTATACTCATATTCCGCCCCTTGAGCTAAAACGCCATTTATGTCTTTAAAATCAATTTTTAATCCGCTGCTATATATTTCATCACCAAATTTATCATAGAAAACACCAATCCCTTTAATGCCCGTAATATCTTTGTCGGATTTATTGACAATTTTAAACACTACTGTTGCATTCCGACTACCAAAATCGTTCACATCGGATGAGTGCGATACAAAAACAACATCTACTGCCAAGTTTAATTGCTTTTCTTTTTCAGCATATTCTTGACGGGCTTTTTCTTCAGCCGCACGTACTTTTTCCTCTACCGCTTTTTTTTCGGCAATTTGTTTTTCCTGCTCGACAACAAACTGTTTTTGCTTCTCAATGGCTTCTTGAACGGTTACGCCGTATGAGGCCGAATTGGATTGACCGAAAACGCTGCCCATTTCTGCACGGATAATGTATCCAGCCAATAATTGCCTGTCTTCAAGACTTAAATTTTTCAGTTTATCTGCATTTGCCTCTATATCTCCCCCTTTGTTAATAACAATTTCTTTCGGATCGGAACAGGCAGACAAAAATGAAACAATTGCAATCAATAGTAGACCTCTTGCGAAAATATTCATCCCATCGCATTAATCAGTCCTGCAATCAGATTTACCCTTAACCCGAACCGTTT